>CAYUCV010000027.1:0-1628 GCA_964443545.1 uncultured bacterium | reverse complement strand
CTATTGAGCAGGCATTTCGCCCACGGTTATCGACAGGTTCTTCATCTTCCCGTCCGAATAGACAGAAAGAGCTAATCTGCTGCCCGGTTTTTGGTTCTTGATGAGGTCCGAAAGCTCCGAAGCGCTCTTTAATTTGCTGCCGTTGACCGTCCTTACAACATCATACTGTTTTAGCCCGGCTTTGTCGCTGGGGCTGTCTTTTACTACCTGCATTACTATAACCCCTTCGGCCACAGGCAGGTTCATATAATCGGCCACCTGCTGGTCAACATCCCTCATGTAAATTCCTATCCAGGGGCGGACCACTTTGCCGCGGGTAATTAGTTCGTCAAGAACTTCCTTTGCCGCGTTGACCGGTATAGCAAAGCCTATTCCCTGGGCGCCCGCTGCCACAGCCACATTAACCCCCACAACTTCCCCCTGTATATTGATCAGCGGGCCTCCGCTGTTGCCGGGGTTGATGGCCGCATCCGTCTGTATCAGGTTCTTCTTTCCTATACCGTCAAGTGCCCTGCCGGTAGCGCTGACAATACCTGCCGTCACTGTATTGCTAAAGCCGTAAGGATTGCCTATGGCTATTATCCACTGGCCCGGGCGCAGTTTTGAGGAATCCCCGAGGCGCATCGAAGGAAGCCCCGAAGGTCTGTCTAGTTTTAGGACCGCAAGGTCGATATTGGAATCAAGACCTATTATCTTGGCATCAAGTGAGCGCCCGTCCCGCAGCGTCACCTTTATCTTGTCGGCACCTTTTATCACATGGGCATTGGTCAAAACATGCCCCTTGTTGTCAATTATGAAGCCCGATCCGGCGCCTTTTACGGGAATGACGCGGTCCTCAAAAAGGTCCCTTGCCCTGGGGTCTATCTGAAAACCAAAATGCTTTTCAAAGTCCTTAAAAGGGTTAAAGACCTGCTGGTGCTGCATCTTTACCACATCTATGTTGACGACAGCTCCGCCGACCTTCTCTACGATGTCAGCTATAGTTTCATTTGGAAAACCAGCGGTAGAAATGCTTGAAGGATATGGCGCCTGGGCCGGTTCCTGCACGGGTTTGTCCAAAGCCTGGGACAGCTGAACATAAAGTCCTCCGGTCAGTACCCCTATAAGCAGAACAAGAACATAAGGCGAATACTTCTTCAGCTTCATCATTATGCCCTCCCTTATGAGTATTTCCACCGCGGTCACCCGTTGAGCAGCGGCTCTTTTTCACCGTCGGCCTGGTTTTTTTGGGACGCGGAATACGCCTTGACCAGTTTTTCCAGCTCTTCTACCACGGGCTTGGGTATCCATATCTCGCCGCACGACTCGCAGACAAAGGCCGGGACATCGTCTATTACATATATCCTGCTGTCCTCGTTGTAATCCAGAGAGACCCTCTCAAAATATAAATGGCCCCCGCAGGCGCTGCACAATCCGGGGTTCAGTTTCTCATAAATTTCGTCCGCTTTTTTCGAGAACATCCTGATTTTTGATTTATTATACATTATCTTACCGCCCTTGACAACAACTTGATCAACAGGATAAACTTGTACTTGCCGAAAGAGAAAATTAGATATCGAAAGGGGGTGGAACATAATGGGTCCTGTCAAGATTAGTGTGTAAATCCTCTTCTGAGATCCCCCAGATAA
>CAYUCV010000026.1:13594-14307 GCA_964443545.1 uncultured bacterium | reverse complement strand
AAAGTCGGCAATTTCTGCTGTTATGTCTGTCAAATTTGCGCCGCTCCCATAAAATTCTGTTGCCCAGACCTTTCCGGTAGAAGCCTCGGCAGAAGCGCCTCCCCCAAACCTGAAATTTCCTGAAGCATCAACCGAGGCCACAGCTGTCCCGGAACTGTTTTGCCACTGGGTAAGATCTGCCGTTTGGCCAGCCGCAGCCTTTACTATCAGGCCTTTACCTGATGGGGAAGAGGTTTGAAGTTCGAGCATAGAAAGCGGATCCATCGTGCCTATGCCAACATTTCCGCCAGTTTTTAGGGTCATATGCGGAGTTGCACTGCCCTCTAAAAAATAAATGTTGCCGGAGTTCTTGCGGTTGATATAAAAATTATTGTCCGTGGAGCTAGCCAGAAAATTGTAATTGTTCGCAAGATCGTCAGCCCCCTGCATATAGACAACTGAATAAGCGCTGTCGAGGGTGTATTGTCCGGCCATAAATCGTCCGGAACCGCTCCCTTTGACTTCAAGTAAAGCGCCGGGACTTGTGGTCCCGATGCCAAATCTCTTGCTGGCTGTATCATAGAATAGTCCCGAAGCTTCGCCTGAAAGAGCCCCGCTCAGATTGAATTGAACAGCTCCAGAAGTCCCTCCGGGTGTCGGTTCTATACCCGTAAGCCCCGCTCCGCTCCCGTAAAATGCCTCTGCCGTTATCTTCCCCGTTGTGCTGATGCTGA
>CAYUCV010000026.1:9254-13494 GCA_964443545.1 uncultured bacterium | reverse complement strand
TTAGCTCCGCTCCCGTAAAATGCCTCTGCCGTTATCTTCCCCGTTGTGCTGATGCTGATGTCCGTTGCCAATCTGTCTCCCGTAATAGCTCCAACCGCTATCGCCTCGGCTGTAACAGAACCTGATCCCAGTTTTTCTGCTGTTACTGCTCCCTCTGCCAGCTTTTCTGAGGTCACAGCACTGGTCGCTATCTTTTCCGAGGTCACCGCCATCGTTGCCAGCTTGCTTGCCGTTATCGAATAGTCCGCTATCTCTGTCGTTATCCCCGTTAGATTAGCTCCGCTCCCGTAAAATGCCTCTGCCGTTATCTTCCCCGTTGTGCTGATGCCGATGTCCGTTGCCAATCTGTCTCCCGTAATAGCTCCAACCGCTATTTTTGCCGCACTAATACCCAGGTCTTTTACCTCCAACGAACCGCTGACGGAGTTAAGACCTATTGTAAGGTCATCGTATTTTACTTCCAACGTGCCCATCACAGTGATAGGTCCGCCTGTTAGTCCCGGGCCGCTGTCAACAAGAATGACCGTTCCGGTCCCTCCTACAGTGCTCCACTGAGGCACTCCAGCGGACAAACGCAGCACCTTGCCGTCGGCATCGGAAGGTAATTTGCTCAGAGTATTTATGTCCGAAGCAAAAAGAAGGTCCCCTTTTGCATACGCATTCTGTCCGGTGCCCCCTTTTGTAGCGGGAAGAAGGAAAGAAGACGATATTTTTTCAGATGTTACCGCCTCATCCGAAAGTTTTTCGCTGGTCACCGCCGAAGTTGCTATCTTTGCCTGTGTGATAGAAAAATCGCCTATTGTAGCGGTTATTCCCGTAAGCCCCACACCGCTTCCGTAAAATGCCTCTGCTGTTACCTTGCCCGTTGTGCTGATGCTGATGTCTGCCGCCAGTTTGGCCGCGGTGATCGCCCCGTCCGAAACAGTGTCCGCTTCCGCCGCCTTAAAGGCATTGCCCACGCTCACAATCGGAGAAGAAGGCGACAGCAGCTCGTAGTTCGAGGAAGAGCCGGGATTTGCCACCTCTATCTTCAGGTATAAGGCAGAACTTGAGAACAGAGAAGGCGGTATCGGTGTGGAGGAGCCAAGAGTTACCGAAAAAGCCCCCTTAACAACCTTAACAGACCTATGTGTTTCTGGCCCCCAGACTACCGAAGAAGCGACCGAATCCACCGACACTATGGAAAATCTCATGTTGTAGTAACCGGTAAGCGCGTTGCCTGAGGCGTCCGAAAGGGTGCCTTCATAACCCATTTTCTGTGGGACCGCGGAACATAGAGAATAAAAAGGCGCTAGAAGGAACAAAAGGATAAAAAGGTGCTTTACAAGGCAAAAGAAAATGCCCGCAAACAAAGGATTGACTGTCTTGCGTTTATTCGTTTTATTCCCCGCGAAACGCCTTATATACCTTTTACACCGAATATATTATATATAGCAAATTAAGTCAAGCGAAAACTGCGGGATATATTGAAAAAATTAACGGATATCAGTCTTAAGCCTGAAGAAGAAGCAGAGTGATCACGGGTTCTCTCTCTGTGCCTTTCAAAACAAGTTTTCTCACTTGCTTCTTAATTTCCTGGCGCAGGGCAAAAAGGTCTTTTGACTTTTTTTTGCGGAACATTGCAACGGCTTCCTTGACGGTTTCACAGGTCTTTTTGGGAAGGTCCCCGGACCTTGAGAATACAAATCCTTTTGTTTCGATCTTTATCTCGTCCAAAAGTCGCAGGTCCTTTCTTGAAACCGCTATTGCGATGGTTATCGAGCCGCTTTCGGACAACTGTCTTCTCTCTTTCATGATGTCTTCGCTTACATCCCTGAAGCCGCTCTCATCTATCAGGATCCCGTTGGCAGGGACTTTTGCCCCTCTTACAGCCTTGCCTTTTGAAAACTCTATTGTGTCCCCGTTCTCGTCAATAAAAATGTTCTCATGCCTGAGGCCCGACTCAACGGCCAGTTTGGCATGCATTACCAGATGGCGGAACTCGCCGTGGGTAGGGATAAAATATCTGGGCTTGATAAGATTTAGCACGGTCTTAAGATCGCCCCGGCTGCCGTGCCCCGAAACATGGACACCGTGCTTTTCTTCGTAGATGACCTCGGCGCCCCTCTTAAAAAGCCTGTTTATGTTGTTAAAGACGGATTTTTCGTTCCCCGGTATGGGGATGGCCGAGATAATAACGGTGTCGCCTTTTTGTATCTCCACCTGTTTGTGGGCGCCGGTGGCCATTCGAGACAGCGCGGACATCGGCTCGCCCTGGCTCCCGGTGGTCAGCACCACGAGTTTGTTCTGCTGTTGTTTTCCTATCTCATCCAGGCTTATCATCGTGTTGTGCGGTATCTTTAGATAACCCATCTCTTTTGCTTTCCCCACAACATTCTTCATCGAAAGCCCCGAGACCGCGACCTTGCGCCCGTGCCTGTGGGCGCAGTCAAAGATCTGCTGTATCCTGTGGATGCTGGAGGCAAAAGAGGCTATTATTATGCGCTTTTTGGCGGCGGCAAAAAAACCGTCCAGGTTCTTTCCGACGGTCTTTTCGGAAGGAGTATAGCCTTCGGAATCCGCGTTGGTAGAATCCGACATAAGGACAAGCACCCCTTTGCTTCCCAGCTCTCTCATCCTGTCAAGGTTGGCTTTTTCCCCGTCGACCGGAGTATGGTCTATCTTAAAATCACCCGTGTGGAACAGCACTCCCACGGGAGTGGTAACGGCAACAGCAAAGGAATCCGGGATGCTGTGGTTGACCCTGATAAATTCCACCTTAAAGGGCCCCATATTGATGACCGTTCCGGGCTTAACTCCCGTCATTTTGGCTTTGGAGATGCCGTGTTCCTTGAGCCTGTGCTCGATCAGCCCCAGCGCCAGCCGGCTTCCCCAGATAGGGATGTTCATGTCGCGCAGCAGGTAAGGAATGCCTCCTATATGGTCCTCATGGCCGTGCGTTATCACAAGCCCTCTGATAAACTTTCGGTTCTCGCTCAAAAAGGACATGTCCGGTATTATCACATCTATCCCGGGAAGGTCGTCCCCGGGAAATTTCATCCCGCAGTCTATAAGAAGGATATTGCTGCCGTATTTAACGGCGGTCATGTTCTTGCCTATCTCTTCCTGTCCCCCGAGGTGGATTATCTGGAGTTTTTTGTGGGTGTTATTGGACATTATTATTGGATTATCTTGAGTTCCTTCATCACTTTTTGTATCTGCTCTTTTTCTCTGTCAAGAGGCTCCACCAGAGGCAGGCGCGTTTTGCCGCAGTCGCAGCCTACAAGGGAAAGGGCATATTTTACGGGCGAAGGATTTGAAGTTATAAAAAGCACTTTAAAGACAGGCATTAGCTTTCTGTGCAGCGCTTCGGCCTCTTTTGTTCTTCCTTCGACAAAACTTGAGATCATCTCTTTGATCTGCCTGCAGACGATATGCGAAGCCACGGAAATCACCCCGTAGGCCCCCACCGACATCATCGGAAGGGTGAGGCTGTCGTCCCCGCTCCAGATCAAGAACTTGTCCGAAGTAAGCTGCCTTACAGCGGAGGTCTGGTTAAGGTCCCCTGCAGCGTCCTTTAAGCCGATAACAGTCTTGAGCTCCGCTATCCTGGCTATCGTTTCCGGAAGCATGTTGATCCCGGTCCTGCCCGGGATATTATAAATAATAAGAGGCAGGCTGGTGTTATCCGCTACCGCTTTAAAATGCCGCAAAAGGCCTTCCTGCGAAGGCTTGTTGTAATAAGGCACCACCAATAAAGCCGCATCAACGCCTATTTCCTGGGCTCTTTTGGTTGAGTTGATGGTCGTCTGAGTTGAGTTTGAACCTGTACCGGCTATCACGGATATTTTTTTACCGACGGCATCTTTTATGACCCTGTAAAGCTCATATTCCTCTTCATGCGTGAGAGTCGGGGATTCACCTGTAGTGCCGTGAACAACAACGCCGTCTGAACCGTTCTCCGCCAAAAAATTTGCTGTCTCCGCGGCTTTATCAAAGTCAACCTCTCCGCTTGGCTTGAACGGCGTCACCATCGCCGTTATCAATCTACCTATTTTTTCCATAGTTTCTTCAACTCCTTTATCCGGTCCCTTATCTTTGCCGCCCGCTCAAATTCAAGAGCGATGGCGGCTATCTTCATATCCTCTTCCAGCTTTCCTATAATATAAGGTATTTCCTCTGATTTTACAAGTGTTTTTGCCGCAGAGAGTCCGTCCGCAGAAGCATCTTCAAGCTGGTCTCCGATATCCTTGATCTCTTT
>CAYUCV010000026.1:0-9154 GCA_964443545.1 uncultured bacterium | reverse complement strand
CCGTCCTTTTCTTGATCTCTTTGGCAAGGTCCTTTATCTGCCCCTTGGAGGCCTTTAGAGTTACCTTGGGGTCCACAAGCCCCGTGGGCCTGATTATCTGCTCCACCACTTTGTCGGTGTGCTCCATCTCATATTTTCCCGGGGTGGCAGATACAAAAACGCACTGGCCGGTCCTGGACTCGAATTCCTTAAAGTTAAGAGGCCTGTTGTCGGCGGCCGAAGGGAGGCGGAAGCCGTAGTCTATCAGCATCTTTTTCCTGGCCTGGTCACCTGCGTACATGCCCCTGATCTGGGGAACGGCCACATGGCTCTCGTCTATGAACATTACAAAATCCTTCGGGAAATAATCCAGAAGAGTTGCCGGAGGCTCCCCTGCCGCTCTTCCGTCCATGTGCCTGCTGTAATTTTCTATCCCGTGGCAGTAGCCCATCTCCCTTATCATCTCTATGTCAAAATTAGTTCTCTGCTCAAGCCTTTGCGCCTCAAGAAGTTTGTTCTTTCCCCTAAAATACTTAAGCCTTTCCGATAGTTCCGCCTCGATGCTCTGTATCGCCCTCTCCAGCCTGTCGCGGAAGGTCACATAATGCGTTGCGGGAAAGATCCTTACGCTCTCTTTTTTTGAAATGACCTCTCCCGTTAAAGGATCCACTTCTGTTATCCTTGAGACCCTGTCATAATCGAACTCTACCCTAAAGATGTTCTTTTCATATATAGGAAGGACCTCAAGAGTATCTCCCCTTGCCCTGAACTTGCCGCGGGAGAGCGCCGTATCATTTCTTTCATATTTGATCTCCACCAGCCTTTTGAGAACGGCTTCCCTGCCCGTGTCCCGGCCGCGTCCTATTTCGAGAGAACCCTCAAGGTAATTGGCCGGAGTTCCAAGGCCGTAGATGCAGGAAACGGAAGCAACAATTATTACATCCCTTCTTTCAAAAAGCGACATCGTTGCCCGGTGCCTCAGCCTGTCTATCTCGTCGTTTATGGCCGAATCCTTTTCTATGTAGGTGTCGGAGCTGGGGATATAGGCTTCCGGCTGGTAGTAGTCGTAGTAACTTACAAAATACTCAACCGCGTTCCCTGGAAAGAAATCCCGGAATTCCTGGCACAGCTGGGCGGCCAGCGTTTTATTGGGGGACAATATAAGAGCGGGCTTTTGAGTTTTTTGGATGACAGAAGCCATGGTAAATGTCTTGCCGGAGCCGGTAACTCCCAGTAATGTTGAGAACCTTTTTTGTTTGTTTACGCGCTCAACCAGTTCTTCTATAGCCCGGGGCTGGTCTCCGGAGGGTTCAAAAGAAGCTTTCAGTTTAAATTCCACACAAAAATTATAGCATTTCAATCAAAGTATTTCGCCGGAGCGATCATTCCGACAGCTCCGTTGCTCCAAAACCGGCACCTTGCGAACTCCTCGCTCAGATAGAGCACAAAATCATTGCTCCTGGTCTCCAAGTCAGCAGGAACATTCCCTAATCTGGAACCCACAAACGAAAACCCCGCTTTTTTCATGAAACGGTACGAGCCGTGGGACAGATATTGTCCGTTGTCTATTCCGGAAAAAGAAACGAACGTTTTTAATCCTCCGAGCCTGCTTTTTATGCCTGCGGACGTGAAAAACTTTTCAGTCAGGAAAAAGCCGTATTCTTCTTCCGGAAATACCCTGAAATACATGTCCTCCCCGCTATTCGTCAGAAAATCAAGATCAATGCCGCTCGCGAGCGTTATGCCGAAAACATCGTCTGTCCTGATATAGGGGATCCCAAAGCCAGGAAAGAAAATGAAGTCTTGGGCCGGAGTTTTTAAAAACCCCGGACGCGCCTGGAAAAAGTATCCCGACGGGGAGAACTCTACCTGCTGAGCATAAGCTGTTTCAGGAATGCCGGATTCTTCGAACGGGATATAGATACGGTCAATGGCCATTTTAAGGTCGTCGGACAGTTCGGGAAGAATAGAGGATTTCCTTGTATCATAAACATATGTGACCCCGCGAAAAGGGTCATTGGAATATCTGCCCTCCGCGTCAAAACATTCGATATGGAGATGCCCCAGATGCGGATGCCTCATCATAGATCCCAGATACTGGCAGTCCACCTGCTGCTGTATCAAGGCGTGGGCTTCTCCTGACCATGGAACTCCTCCGTCCTGACAGTGCAGCCTGAAACTCCGGCTGTTAACGCCTTTTTCTATCTTTTCAAGAGCTTTCCCCGCTCCGTCTATGGATGTGACATTTCTTTCGGTATGGACCGCGTCGATCGACCAGTGATAATCCGTGGGATGGGACCCTCTGACGATTATCCGGCCGTCGTTCCTCAGCATTGCCTGCAGCTGCGGCAATATGCCGTCAAGCCTTTGTCCGCTGTAAAGCCAGGCGGAACGTGGAACAGGGATAGGGATCCCCCTTTCAAGGATAAGCCTGGTGGTTTCCAGCTTGCTTCCGCCTCTCATTATCAATTCAGTTGTTAACAAATTGCCCATGATCGCCCTAAATGTATATCCTTAATTTTAAGCAGATATTTCAAAAGCCCGCAAATTTTGATGGGCTCCAGTGGCCTGCAGGGGAGGAACAAAGGCTAAATATCTCTAGCAGCCATCGGAAATGATTTTGGATATCTTAGTTTTAAGGCCTCTTATGGCGCCGTTATTGTGTATTGTATTGTCGGCCTCTTTTTTGTAGCTGCCCGGTTTTCTCTGAAAAGCCATCCTCCTAAGCATTTCTTTTGACCGCTTTCCCCGCTTGGCAAGCCTCTTAAGCCTGTTCTTTTCTGAGGCTAGGACCAGCCAGATCCGGTCGCAGTATCCTGCCAGGCCCATTTCTTTTAGCACCGCGGCATTGATAGCGACCATTTTTTTCTGCGTTCTTTTGACGAGCCCCTCTATCTTTTTCCTCATGGCAGGGTGCATTATACTGTTAAGAAGCAGAAGGCGCTTTCTATCGGAAAACACGAGCCTGCCCAAATTTTTCCTGGAGATATCCCCTTTGGCCCCAAGCACTTTTCTTCCGAACCCAGCAATTATCCTCTTTTTTGCCGGCTGTTCTTTTAAAACCTGATGCCCTATCCTGTCGGCATCGATCACATAAAAACCGTATCCTTTTAGTATCTTGCACACCTCGTCTTTGCCCGAAGCAATTGGCCCGGTAACCCCGATAACGGTCTTTTTTTTGACATCCATAGAGATAATATACCATACCAGTTAGTTCTTTCTGAAGGCTTTTATGGTTATCCTGCTGCCGTCGCTTGTCATTGATACCGACCCGTCCTCATCGGTGCGATAAACTCTTATTCCCCGCTGCTTAAGCTTTTCAAGGATCTTTGGCCTGGGATGACCGAATTTGTTGCCCTTTCCGACACAGATGACGGCGGTTTTGGGAGCCACCGCATCAAGGAACTCATCGCTTGTTGAGGTGGCGCTGCCGTGATGCCCTATCTTAAGCACATCGCTCTTCAAGAAAAAGTCCCGGTCCAGCATTTCCCTCTCCGCCTCAAAAGCGGCGTCCCCGGTCAACATAAAGGATGTACTTCCATATACCAGTCTGATAACTACAGAATTGTTGTTCGCATCGGATTCGGTACCCCGAAATGGCAGTTCGGGCGGGTTCAGGACATGACCTTTTGCCCCGTCGATAGAAATTACATCACCGGCTTTTACCGTTCTGTATTTTATCTTGTTCTTTTTGATAAGCTCGAGAAAGTTTTCATAAGCAGGCGAGTCATAAGCAAAACCGGAATCTATCACCTCGTCCGTTTTGATCTCCTTTAAGACCGAAACCAGGCCTCCCAAATGGTCGTCATGGGGGTGTGTAAGCACCACAAGGTCCAGCTTGTTGATACCTCTGTTATGAAGAAAAGGAACAACTATACGCGACCCGATCTTATCACCCTGTCCTATAGAGCTGCGCTTGCCTCCCCCGTCTATAAGGACCTTCTGCCCGTTAGAAGCCTCGATCAGTATGCTGTCGCCCTGGCCGACATCAATAAAAGAGATCGATAGTTCGCTGCCGCCAAAAAGTAGCGCCTGAAAAGAGAAAAAGGCAAATATCAGACAGCCCCCCAGGACCAGAACATGCCTGTTATTCAAAAAAACACTGCTAAGCTGCCCGTCTTTGGCTTTCTTGAGCAAAAAGAAAAAACAGATGTAATAAGCTATTATCCAGCCAAAATGCGGCCTGGCAATAAAATAATTGGACATTGGAAGGGATGCGAATACAGAAACTGAGAGGTCAAGAAGGAACATGATGGCAAAGACCGCTCCGTCAAGAAAATGGCCCAGGTGCGGCAATACCAGCCCCGCAGCGGTTGAGGCAAAACCCAGAACGGTAAGGAGTTCTGCCGCCGGCACCACAATAAGGTTTGACAAAAAAGCGACCGGATTTAATTGTGAAAAATTGTAGGCGGTAATGGGTGAAGTGGCCAGGATAGGCGCGCAGGCAACGGAAACGGGCCCAGACAAAAATAGCGGGAGCCTTTTGGAAAGCTTTTCGTTGATCACCGGAACCGCATAAACAAGGGACCATGTGGCAAGGAAGGAAAGTTGAAACCCTATGTCAAATAAATTATTCGGGTCTATGATAAGGAGTATGAGCGCGGCCAGGCAAAGCGAATTAAGAAAGTCCCCTTCCCTGTCAAAGGACCTGCCGGCTATCATCAATTGGCCCATAATAGCCGACCGTGTTATCGAAGCGCCGAACCCCGCCATTGCTGCAAAAGACCAGGTAATGAATGAAGTTATGATAAACACAGCCGGCATGGGAAGGCGCATAAAAGAAAGCAGCAGCAGGCTCACGCCTATCAGGATCGACACCTGCTGGCCCGAAGCCACCAGTATGTGCACCACTCCGGCCTTTTGATACCTGCTCTTTACCTCGTCCGGCACGGGCGACCCCTTCATGCCGAAAAGGATCCCTCCGAACAGAGAGGAATACGGCTCCGGCATCGCTCCTTTGTGAAGCGTCATAACTCTGTTCTTGATCGCCAGGCTCAGGCAGATAAATGGGTTGCCCTTGTTCTTTGCAACAACTCCGGGAAGCCCGTCCTTGTCGGGAAAAACACTGACGCAGCCGGAAAAACCTTTTTCTTTTAAATAGCTGTCATAATCCATCTCATAGGGATTGCCCGGTTTTTTTGCCTCCGCAATGGAACCTTTAAGCTTTATCCTGTCCCCGTATTCATAACCTTTATTGACGGAAAATATCATCACCTTAAAGTGCTTTCCAGTCCTGTCATCTTTTAGGTCAAAGCCCGTATATGTTCCGGAGTTCCCCGGTTCGCTTTCCACGACCCCGCAGAGGCTTATCGGGATGTCTTTCTGCTCCAAAGAGCCCGTGTCGCGCCCCGGCGGGGCTGCAATAGAAAACAGGAGTATCGCCAGGACATAAAAAATGGTGATGGCCGCAACAGGGCGCAGGGTTAATGACATAGTATTAAAGGGTTATATCCTCTTTCATTTTCTCGATCTTTTTTTTGCCGAAACCTTTTATTTTTGCAAGGTCCTCATAGGACCTGAAGGCCCCGTTCTTTAACCGGCACTCGAGGATCTTTTTTGCGGTGGAGGCCCCTACCCCGGGGATCTTTTCCAGCTCAGAAGCATTAGCTGTATTAATATTGACCTTTGCCCCGCTGCCGGAGCCGCCTCCTGCAAAGCTCAAGCTCTTCTCAGGGATATCTATCTTCTGCCCGTCCTTTAACAGTTGCGAAAGATTGAGGGAAGTTACATCGGCCCCCTTGAGCAGCCCCCCGGCCTTTTCTATCAAATCTATTGTCCTGCTGCCGGCAAAAAGCCTGTACACCCCCCTCTTCTTTACAGCACCGCTTATGTGGACAAGGATATAATTATCTTTCTTTTCTTCCGCAGTTGATGTGGTTCTCAACACTTCAACACCCAAAGAGGGTTCTTCAGGAGGCGGGGCGGGCCTATGGAAGAGGCGGACTCCCAGGCTGATAGAAAGGATAAGACATACAAAACCTATAAAGTAGAGCTTGTTCTTTTTAAGCAGTTCCTCGAGCATGGCATAAAGGCTCACAGCAATTCCGGCGCCAAAGATCCAAATAAACCCCCTCTTAATCTCCCCCTTATCCCCTCGACCAAGCTCGGGGCAAGCAGGGGGAGAAACCCAAATCCCCCTCTCCTTGAAAAGGGAGAGGGGCTGGGGAGTGGGTTTAAAACTTTTGAATCTAACGGATAGAGTTGTAGACCTCGAGGATGCCTTTAATGTAGTTAGCGGTCTGAGGGGTATAGCCGCCAGCCCTGACGATCTGATTATATCCCTCGGCATAGGAGGCAAGCGCCAGCGGGACCTGCTGAGGATTCCCTGCCCACCTATCCAGCATCATGCGTATATAAATAGCCGCGCCTTTTACGCCCTGGTCAATGTCGTGGGGATCCCTTATCCCTATACTGGCTGCGGTAGAAGGCAGGAGCTGGCCCAGCCCCTGCGCATTGGAAGACGAGACCGTCATAGGATCAAAACCGGATTCCCTGTCCATCAGAGCGGTCAAAAGTTTTGCGTTCACATTATATTTTTGAGAATAGTCCTTAATGCTGTCCACAAGCGTCTCAACATCATCCCTTGAAAGTTTTTTTGCCCTGCGTACCACATAAAAATTAACGGCGGCAATATCGCTCTCGGCCAAAACCGGGTCAAAGTCCGCGCCCGGCAGACTCCCCAGTTCCTGAGAAGAAGAGATCTGTTGCGGGTTTTCGGGAGAATATTTTGCGTCTTTGTGGGAAACCGTAGATAGTATGCTTGCAAGAAAGATCAATATTACTGCCGCCGCAGTTACTTCCATTTATGCCCCCATTGTTTTTGGAAGGGACCCCTTGTAGGCGTCGGCCAGCTCGGTTATCTTAAGTGAAAGCAGCTTTTTTTCGGGAGTGTTTATCACAAGCTCTTTTCCTTTTACCTTTCCGATTATGGATATCGGGGTCTTGTTTATCATGGCAAGATCATTTATTGCGAAGATATTGTCGGCAGCCACCGTTATCACTATCCGTGACTGGCACTCATCGAACAGGAGGCTGCCCTCGTTTATTTCGTCGCTTAAAGAAACCACGGCCCCTATGCCTCCAGCAATCGATGATTCGGCCAGGCTTACGGCAAGCCCTCCTTCGGAGGTATCATGGGCGCTTTTGACAATACCGAGCCTGATAGCTTCAAGACAAGTCTTCTGGACCGAGGCCTCAAGTTCCAGGTCTATCTCGGGACAGATAGCTTTTTCTTCTTTGTTGAGGCCGAGAAGGATAATGATATCCCCTTTATCTTTAAAGCCCATGGTGCAGAAGTGTTTTGATTCTTCTATTACGCCGAGCATGCCGATGACAGGGGTCGGGTATATGGCAACCCCGTTGTTCTCGTTATAAAAACTGACATTGCCTGATACGACAGGAGTGTCAAAGGTCCTGCAGGCATCGGACATCCCTCTGAGGGATTCTTTGAATTGCCACATGACGCCGGGTTTTTCGGGATTGCCAAAATTAAGACAGTCGGTAACTGCGGCAGGTTCTGCCCCGCAGCAGACCACATTGCGCGCTGCCTCGGCCACTGCTATAGCGCCTCCCCTGTAGGGATCATCGTAGCAGTATTTGCCGTTGCCGTCGGTGGTAAGGGCCAGCATTTTGCCGCAGCCTTTTATCCTTAATACGGCGGCATCGGCTTTGCCGGGAGCGGCAACTGTATTTGTCTGCACCATATGGTCATACTGTTCATACACCCACGCCTTGTCCGCCATATTAGGATCCGACAGCTTTTCCATAAGCAGTTTATTGTGATTTGTCTTGTTCCCTTGTTTTGAATTTTGTGCTTTGGCTTTGTTTAGGATTTCGGATTTAGGATTTAGGATTTGCTCATATGGCCGGTCATATTCCGGCGCTTCGTGCGCCAGCGACCTTGCGGGAACCTCGGCAACAATTTTGTCCCCTACCCTGACCCTTAACAGCTGGTCGCCTGTTACTTTCCCCATTACAACAGCGTTAAGGCCCCATTTTTTGAAGATCCCAAAAGCATCGTCCTCGGTGCCTTTTTTCATTATGACGACCATTCTTTCCTGAGATTCGGAAAGCATGATCTCATAAGGGGTCATGTTCTCTTCCCGCTGAGGCACCTTTGCGATGTCTATCTCTATCCCGACTTTTCCGCGGGAGGCCATCTCAGAGGTGGAAGAGGTAAGCCCCGCCGCCCCCATGTCCTGCATAGCGACAACATTGCCGGTCTTAAGGAGTTCAAGACAGGCCTCAATAAGCAGTTTTTCAGTGAACGGGTCCCCCACCTGCACATTGGACCTTTTTTCCACCGAATCTTCATCCAGTTCAACGGAGGCAAAGGTCGCCCCGTGTATCCCGTCCCGGCCCGTGGAAGATCCTACATATAATACCGGGTTCCCCACCCCCGCCGCCACCGCAGTCACAATAACGCTTGGGATCTCTGATTGGATATTGGAAATTGGAAATTGGAAATTGGACATTTCCGGTATTCTTACAAGTCCAACGCACATGGCATTCACCAAACAATTGCCGGAGTAGCATTCGTCAAAATATATCTCTCCCGCCACCGTGGGAAGCCCGAGGCAGTTCCCGTAGGAAGAGATGCCCGCCACGACCCCGTCCAAAAGATACCTGTTATGTGAATCGCTCAGGGGACCGAACCGGAGAGAGTTTAGTGAGGCAATTGGCCTTGCCCCCATCGTAAACACATCCCTTACGATGCCTCCCACCCCGGTGGCCGCTCCCTGAAAGGGCTCGACCGCGCTGGGGTGGTTGTGGGACTCTATTTTCATAGCCACGGCATAGCCGCCTCCGATATCGATCACGCCGGCATTCTCTCCCGGGCCGTGCATTATCCTTTTTCCGGTGGTCGGGAACTGCTTGAGGTAGATCTTTGAACTTTTGTAGGAACAGTGCTCGGACCAGAGCACGGAATACATCCCCAGTTCCACGATATTGGGTTCTCTTCCGAGGATGGAAACTATTTTCTTGAATTCTTCGCCGCTCAGGCCGTGCTGTTCTATGACTTTTTTGTCCATCACAGAACTATTTTATCATCACGGGCTTGGTTTGTAAAATTTCTGAATTAGGACCCGAACCTGAAGGTTCGGCTCCGGTTCGTTCTCACAAGGAGCCGACCTGCCCGCCATCCCGCCGAGCCGGGAAGGCTTGGCAGGCGGGC
>CAYUCV010000025.1:6719-15082 GCA_964443545.1 uncultured bacterium | reverse complement strand
GGGTTTTGATTATCCTTCAGAAACGGTCAGTGTCTTGCGCCAAAAAGGCATCGCTTCGCTTATAAAACTGGAACCGTGGAGCTGGAAGGGCAGGTCGGATAGATCCTTCAGCCTTGAGAGCCTTGTCGCGGGCAAGTTTGATCCCGGGCTCGCAAAATTTGCCGGAGGGCTTGCTGCGCAGAAGACCCCGGTACTTATAAGTTTTGGCCACGAAATGAACGGTGATTGGTATCCCTGGGCGGGGAATCCACAGCTATACAAAGAAGCCTATATTCATGTATGGGAAGCCTTTGAAAGGACCGGCGCAAACAAATATGCGACCTGGCTTTGGAACCCAAATGTGGGCGCAGATCCTTCGGCATATTATCCCGGGGACAAATATGTCGACGGGGTTGGTCTGGACGGATACAGCACAAACTGGACAGGAAACCCCACGGATGCAAGGGCTCTGTTTGGCCAGGACATCGGACTGATGAGGCAGTTGTATCCGGGAAAGCCGCTTTGGATACTTGAGACCGGATATGACAAAGGCAACGGGGGCTCAGTCGCGGGCGAGGCGCAGTTCCTTAAAAGCCTTTTTGAACTGGCAGTTCAGGATGATCTGGCAGGAGTGTTCTACTTTAATGCCACAAAAACAGAAACTGGAGACAGAAGGACATGGTCCATTACAGATGGAGGGACAGGATGCCTGAGAGAACAGTTTGAAAGATACAGCGGAAGCTTTTCTTCCCGCCCCATGGAACAGGTTCCCGGTTCCGCAGAGCCATCAGCCGGTACTGTTGAGAATATTCAGTCCGGGGCCGATATTAAGGATCTTTTCTTGTCCCAGGGGGCTTTTGGAGGCGCAAGACTCAGTCTGGAAGACGGTGCGATCGAGATAAGCGCTCCAAAAGGCAACTACGATGCCGGCAGTTATTTTATCCTTGACAGGGCTGTTATGGGCACACTGGCCTTTGATGCATCTAAGATCAAAGGTGAAATAATGGTATTATTCATAAGTGATGCTTCGGGGGCTGATACGGTGCTGGCGGACGAAAGGGTGCGGCAGGATGGGCCTGTTTCCCTCAAGATACCCGAAGGTACAACCAAAATGTGCATTCACCCCGCGCTTAGCGGAAACTTAAGGCTGGAGAATTTTAAGGTCAACAATTAGATCCGGTTCACCTGATGACAATATTGACCAGTTTTCTGTTTGCAAATATAACTTTTACCACTTCTTTTTCCTGGAGCGACTGTTTTATCTTCTCTGACTGAAGAGCTTTTTCCCTGACCTGCTCTTCCGGCAGGTCGACTGGTATTATAATCCTGTCCTTTAGCTTTCCATTGACCTGTATTGGGACCTCGATCTCGGTTTCTTTAACAAGATCAGGGTCATAACCCGGCCAGGCCTGTTCCAAGGTGCTTCCGGTATTGCCTATTTTTTCCCAAAGCTCATCAGCTATGTGCGGAGCAAATGGGGAAAGCAGCAGAAGCAGCGCCTCGGCGCTTTTTTTGTCGAGAGGCGAACCCTGAAGCGCGTTAAGCAGCTCCATTATCTTTGCGATCGCCGTGTTAAAGGAAAAGCGCTCAATATCTTCGGTCACGCCTTTGATGGTTTGATGAAGTTTTGTCGCGCTGGGGCAGGCGGCCGCGACTCGACTGAGCTCGCCGAAGTCCTGCCCGTACGGGTTTTCTGTGATCAATCTCCAGATCCTGCTCAAAAATCTATAGCTTCCCTCAACTCCCGCGTCGCTCCACTCAAGCTCCCTTTCCGGAGGAGAAGCAAAAAGGATAAAGACCCTGGCTGTGTCCGCCCCGTATTTTTCTATAATATAATCGGGATCCACCACATTGCCCTTGGATTTGCTCATCTTTGCCCCGTCCTTTACCACCATTCCCTGAGTGAGGAGGTTCTTAAAGGGTTCGTCCACAGGGATAAATCCCATGTCGTTGAGGACTTTACAGAAGAACCTTGAGTACAAAAGATGCAGTATGGCGTGTTCTATGCCGCCGATATACTGGTCCACGGGAAGCCAGTATTTGAGGTCCTTTGGCTCAAAAGGCGTGTCAGAATCCTTTTCTGTGTTCGTGTACCTTAAGAAATACCAGGAGGAGCAGTTAAAGGTATCCAGCGTGTCGGTTTCCCTGCGGGCTTTTCCGCCGCATTTGGGGCAGACAGTGCTTATAAAATCTTTGGCCCTCAGAAGAGGAGAGCCGCCTTCTCCCGTGAATTTGACATCATAGGGAAGTTTTACCGGAAGATCTTTATCCGGTACCGGGACCGCCCCGCATTTTTCACAGTAGATAATGGGTATCGGTGCTCCCCAATACCTCTGGCGGGATATCAGCCAATCCCTCAGCTTAAAATTAACCTCTCTTTTCCCGATGCCTTTTTCCTCAAGCCAGAGGGTTATTGCATCGATGGCCTTATTGCTGTCCATGCCATTGAACTGGGCCGAATTGACCATAGTGCCGGGGTCTGCAAAAGCCCTTGCTTCGCGCTGTTCTCCCTGTGGGAGAGGGGTGGCCGAAGGCCGTGGTGAGGGACCATTAGGAACAATAACCTCATTAATAGGAAGGTTGAATTTCTTTGCAAATTCAAAGTCTCTCTGGTCATGGGCCGGGACCGCCATAACGGCGCCGGTGCCGTATTCCATAAGGACATAATCGGAAGTCCAGATCGGTATTGTCTCGTTATTGGCCGGATTTATCGCATAAGCCCCCGTGAACACTCCGGTCTTTTCTTCCGATACCTGGCGCAGCGAAGGGTCTTTTCTTTTTACGCTCTCAATATAGGAAAGGACCTCTTTCTCCCGTCCTGTTCCTTGCGACAACTCTACGGTGAGCGGGTTTTCGGGGGCAAGGGTCATGTAGGTTACCCCGAAAAGCGTGTCGGGCCTCGTAGTAAAGATCTTTAGCTTCTTATCCGAACCCTTTATAGCGAACTCTATGCTCGTGCCTTGCGAGCGTCCTATCCAGTTCCTCTGCATTATCCGAACGCTCTCGGGCCAGCCTTCCAGTTTTTCTATGTCATCAAGCAGCCTTTGCGCGTACTGCGTTATTTTAAAGAACCATTGTTCGATGTCCTTTGATTCAACAGCGCTGTCGCATCTCCAGCATTTTCCGTCCTTTGCCTGCTCGTTGGCCAGGACAGTCTCGCATTTAGGGCACCAGTTCACTTTTGCCTTTTTCCTGTATGCCAGGCCTTTTTCAAAGAATTTCAGAAAGATCCACTGGGTCCACTTGTAGTAATCCTCCCCGCAGGTGGTCACTTCCCTTGACCAGTCGTACGAAAGCCCCAGCCTCTTCAGTTGGACGGTCATGTCCGCTATGCATTTTGTGGTCCAGTCCCTGGGATGAGAATTATTTTTTATGGCCGCATTTTCTGCCGGCATGCCAAAGGCGTCCCAGCCGATCGGATGGAGGACATTAAAGCCCTTCATCCTCTTATACCTTGCTATCACATCTCCAATGGCATAATTGCGCACATGTCCCATGTGTATCTTGCCGGAAGGGTAGGGGAACATGACGAGGTCGTAGTATTTTGGCTTGTTCGATGAATTGTCAGCCTCAAAAAGCCTTTTTTCCTGCCAGGATCTTTGCCTGAGAGGCTCTATCTCTTTAGGACTGTAATTTGACATTTATCTCTAAGATTATAGCACATGCTATAATTGGGAAAATGAGATATGATCTTCCGGACAAACGGGGCTATTTTGGCAATTACGGGGGTTCCTTTGTGCCGGAAACCCTGATGCCCTGCCTGGAAGAGCTTAAAGCTGCTTACTCAAGATATAAGAAAGACAAGACATTTCTAAAAGAACTCAACTATTATTTGTCCTATTACGCCGGCAGACCCACTCCGCTTTATTATTGCAGCAATCTAAGCCGCAAATACGGATTTAAGGTCTATCTAAAAAGAGAAGACCTGTGTCACACCGGGGCTCACAAGATAAATAACTGCATAGGCCAGGGTCTGCTTGCCAAAAAGATGGGGAAGAAAAGGATAATTGCCGAAACCGGCGCCGGTCAGCACGGGGTAGCAACGGCCACTGTGGCGGCGCTTTTTGGCATCGAATGCGTGGTCTACATGGGGCAGCAGGACATTAAAAGGCAGGCCCCTAATGTCCTAAGGATGGAACTGCTGGGAGCAAAGGTGGTCCCTGTGCGGGGCGGCACGGCAACTCTTAAGGAGGCTGTTAACGAGGCCCTGAGGGACTGGATGAGCGATCCAGAAAACACTTTCTACTGCATCGGCTCCTGCATCGGGCCGCATCCCTATCCGATGATGGTCAGGGATTTCCAGTCAATAATCGGAAAAGAAACAAAGGCTCAGGTAAGGGCAATGTCCTTACAAAAGACATCCCCTGACTTCCTTATTGCCTGCGTAGGCGGCGGCAGCAACTCAATGGGGATGTTCTATCCCTTTATTGATGATAAAAAAGTCAAATTGATAGGAGTTGAAGCAGGCGGCAGGGGCAAAGGAGCGGCACAGAATTCGGCCCCTCTTGCCTATGGCAGGCCGGGCGTCCTTCACGGGGCCATGAGTTATCTTTTGCAGACAAAGGACGGACAGGTAAGCGATACTCATTCTGTTTCTGCGGGGCTTGATTATCCGGGAGTCGGGCCCGAGCATTCCTATCTCAAGGATATTGGCAGGGTGCAATATGTTTCTGTAAACGATAAAGAAGCGCTAGAGGCTTTTAGGTCCCTTTCCCATGAAGAAGGCATCATTCCTGCGCTTGAATCCTCCCATGCCCTTGCGTATCTGCCAAAATTAAAAGGCAAGATAGGCAGGAATTCTGTTGTTGTGGTCTGCCTCTCCGGCCGAGGCGACAAAGACCTGGGCTCAGTGTCCAAAAAATGAAGGTTTACTTCGTAAGCCTTGGCTGCCCCAAAAATCTTTCCGACACCGAAGTCCTGATGGGAAAATTCGCTTTAGGCGGATACAAGATCACCCTGGACCCAAAAGAGGCCGATACTATCGTGGTTAACACCTGCGCGTTCCTAAAGGCGGCAAGGGATGAGGCTATATCCGTGATCAAAGAGATGTCAGAGTGGAAAAAGAAAGGCAAATGCAGGCAATTGTTGGCGGCGGGGTGTTTGCCGGAATATTTAAAAAGGGAACCGGGAACCGCGGACCGGGGACCGCAAATCGATGGCATCATTGACAGTATTGGGTTGCATGAATGCAGTGCCCCTAGGATCAAGGCCACGCAGCCGTGGTATGCGTATGTCAAAATTTCAGAAGGCTGCGATAATAGGTGCTCATATTGCCTGATACCCAAGATCAGAGGCAGATTGAGGCACCGTAAAATTCAGGACATTCTTAGTGAAGTCAAGGCTCTGGCAAAAAGAGGGGTCAAAGAGATAATCTATATCGCACAAGACACTACAGCTTACCCAGATCTCCCTAAGCTTCTAAGATCAACAGCCAGGATCAAGGGAGTGCATTGGATCCGCGTAATGTACGCGCATCCGGCTCATCTGTCGCGGAGCACTATCAAAGTAATGGCAGAAGAAAAGAAGATCGTTAAGTATATAGATCTGCCGATACAGCATTCTGAAAATACGATACTGAAAGCAATGGGAAGGAAATACAATAGAAATACAATAGAAATACAATTGAAATTGCTGAGGGAAGAGGTGCCCGGCATTGCGATAAGGACTTCGGTCATAGTTGGTTTTCCGGGGGAGACGGAGAGGGATTTTAAAAACCTCAAAGAGTTCATAAAACAGGCAAAGTTTGACCGGCTCGGGGTTTTTCCTTACAGCAGGGAAAAGGGGACCAAGGCTTTTAATATGAAAGGACAGGTCCCAGAAAAAGTAAAGAGCAGAAGGGTGCTTGACCTGATGAAGCTGCAGGCCGGTATCTCAAGAAAGACCAACGCAAAACTTGCGGGCCGGACTCTGGAGGTCCTTATCGAAGAAAAGAAAGGCAAAGACCTTGTCGGGAGATCTTATAGGGATGCTCCGGAGATAGACGGAAGAGTTATAGTAAGGAACGCAAAGAAAGTTAACCCCGGAGTATTTATTGGATCGGTTATTTTAGCGTCGGGCAGCTACGATCTGCTTGGCAAAACCGCGATCTGACCGCGCAAAACTGAAATCTGCTCCCAGAAATACCGATACATTTACAGATGGTCTTTTAGTCCAAGAAAGGACAAATGCGCATGCCGGGCAGAACCAGCTTGATGCCTTATGCCAGAGCAGAGGCGGTCTTTAGACCAGAGGGGAGAAAGCACGACCGCTTGAGGTCTCAATTCATCGAAGCCTATGAAAGGCTTGGGGCCCATTATCAGGTGCTTGACATGTTCCCGAGAGGGGATGAATTCTTTGGGTTGGTCAGGGATATTAAGCGGAACGGCGCCTCTATTGAACTTGCTTTGGAGCCGTGTGTAGGAGAGCAGGTTTTATCAGACAGAGGGCATATTAATGTCCTGGACAGGCAGGACATGGCATTTACAGAGCCATTGAGCATTGATGCAATATCCCGCCGCGGGAAGTTAGTCCGGCTGACTTTGTCGGGGCAAGCGGACTGGCCGGAAGATCTTGGCAGAGCGTATTCCGTAAATACCCTTGGCTGGCATTTTCCTTTCAGAAGAATGATAAGGGCAATCTACGGGGATGAGACGATAAGGGTCTATCAGAACATGAATGATGATGGGGCTGACTTTTTTCTGGCCAATCAGGTTCTTCCCGGGACATTTTTAAAAAGAAGCCGGGTGTGGATAAAACCGTCGTTTTTGTGGACCATGAAAAGAAGCGAGTGGGCAACTGCGTCCGGCAGAGATAGAGTGATCGCGGTAGATCTTATGAGAAGCACTTTTGAGAAACTCCTTGAAAGGTCCCATCTGCTTGACCCGATCATGGGGGTTCACTATTATTCCGAGGACGGGTTCTACAATGATGCGGAATTAAACCCCAATTACGTTCAATGGGACCCTGATAAGGACCTTGACGGCTCAAGGATGTTCAGACGCTCTCTGATGCTGGGGATAGCCCCCCAATTTCTGGGAGACTACGAAAGAGGGATCGTGGCGCTGACGGATATTTCTAGCCGGGTGCGCGACATGGCTTCAGTTGTCCCTCCGTTCGAATTTGCTTATCCTACTCCTTTGGGACTGCTCAAAAAACTGGAGATGCATCAATACTGTGTGTCAGAAACGCCTGCTGCAAAGAATTGGCTGGAAGGGCTGATACGCTAGGGGTGGTGGCATTAGAGATCGAACAGATTATAATCCAAGACATAGGCCCTATTCCACCGTTCTCCCGACAATTTGAAGGTCGGATAACATCCGTCAAACTTTGCGACAAAATCTTTCGTTCCTGGCGGAATTTTTGAGAGCCCCTCTATCCATCCGTTCCTTATCCTTCCCATGAATGTCCATATGAGCGTTGACATAGATGGTGTATCCAACTCGAATTCTACCAGCTGGCGCACTTCCGGATGGGTAAGTTCCCAGGCTTTCCTTAAGGCTTGAACAATGCCGTCTGGTAGGATTTGTTCTGTATGTGCTGACGGTAGTATCTGGTCCGGACCGCTTATTCTCCAAGACAAGTTGCTGTCTACAAGGTCGACGATGGCAGAAAGATCCCATCCCTGCTTCAGGAAAGGTCTTATTAGTTTAACGGCTCCTTCTGGAGAGCTCTTTTTATTGTTGAAAGTGGCAGAATATTGCCTGCAAAATGAGAACCAGAAGTAACTGTTTGACGGTTCTTGGCTGAGAAGAGAATCTAAATAATAGAGAGGGGTTGACCTGAATATCATGTTCGTATCGGGAGCTTCTTCGTATTGTTCTATAAGGTGTTTAAAAAGCATCCTGGTCAGGATGTCGTTCCATCCGATTCGCGGCAGCTTATTGCCTATGCCAAGGTCCCAGTCTTCTTCGAGGTATATGTCGCCAGAAAGACTCCATGACATATGTTCTGGATCGACCCCGCTCATCTCGCCGGTGTCAAGCAAAGCCTGATAAACGGGGCGGCCAAACCCGTCCCGAAAATTGCGCACCATCTCTACCCCGTGCCAGTTGGGGACACGGTAATAATCCATGGGTTTGCCCATAAAATCAAGATACGAATTGGCAATATAGGCTTGTCTAACCGGTGAATAGTCCCGAATATTGTTCCAGCGCTCGTATAGCAAGTTAAAACAGTGGTCATCTAAACTCCGCACTCTTAGAGGATCGACGAAAAACTCTGACATGACTGCAGGGACGGCATGGAACGGCGAGAACTTAACACCCCTAAACACATCTGATATCGATGCTCCCAAAAGATCTCTGGTTCTCCAAGAGCGGGATTGTATAGTGCCCGGCAATACTGGACTAATTCCCTCTGATAGCGCCATAAGATGATGAACCCCCTCCTATACATATATCGATAAT
>CAYUCV010000025.1:0-6619 GCA_964443545.1 uncultured bacterium | reverse complement strand
TCTACCGCGGAACTGGCAGCAAGGATGATAGATAAAGTCAGTATTTACACTTGGGCCTAACCCCGCTTCAAAAACCAAAAAAGTGCAATTCCTCAGATAACACGCCGATATAAAAGAGTACCCCTCTTTGCGGGAACAAAAGGAGGGCTTTTATGCGGCTCAATTTTTTGGCGCCTTACCGTACTCAAATGCCGTTCAAAGGCGCTGCGGCTACCCAACAGGTCAATATCGGGGGAAGGCGATTTTCCCTTGCCTACACATCGTACAGCAACGCCCAGGCGCTTTCATATCTGAGGGATCACCGGGGGTTTGGTCCGGTCATTCGTTCAGCGGTCGAAAGCAAAAGACAGGTCTTTGCCTTGCAGACCTCATTTAGAGGCCCGTCTTTTTTGGGCATCATAGGCCCCGCTATTGGTACGGAACCCGTCTATTTTGATTTTCCTGAATCCGTTAAAGCTATCCTGACCCAGGGGGATTGGACCAGCATCAGAAAAAGCAGCCTGTTAATAGACCTTGAAGATGCCGGTGATCCTCAGGTTTATGTCGAGAGGTTCGGGAGGTTTATGGCAAGGGACACAAGGGCTCAGGAGATGATCAGGCAGGTCCTTCACGGAGCTCTGATCCACAGATACGAAGCCGGACTTGCGGTAGAAGCGGAAAGGTGTGAAAACCTTGGCATTCTTTCCAAAATTGAGTTTTTTTCAAAGAACCTCGACTTTGATGACAGTGGGCCTCTTGTGGCCGAAAAAAACGTTGACGGATCTTTTGTTGCGGTTAGGGGGCTGGTGCATTGTGCAGAGGCTGAAGACCTGGCAAGAGAACTGAAAGCCAGAAAACCGGAAGTTGTCAAAAGAGCCGGGAATATCCTGATATCTTATGAGGATGCAGGTGTTAAGGTCATGACAGAGGCAGCTGATCAGGCCGCCTTAGAGCAGATAGAAAGCTTTGTTTCCGGATTCTTGATCAGGGTGGCCGTTTCCGATATACACCTTGCCTCCGGCGGAGGGGAGGACAGTTTTGGCGCTGAAAAAGAGGCCGCGCTCATCAAAGTGCTTGACCGCCTTATAGAATGCAGAGGAACGCTGGTGGTAAACGGGGACCTGCTGGATCTCTGGCAGGCCGATTTTAGGGATATACGGCGAAACTACTCAAGGCTATTTTATAAACTAAAACAAGTCCGAAGGATCATCTATGTTGCCGGCAACCACGACGAACAGGTCCTTGAAAGCGTCTACAGGGAAAAGACCGAAGGTCTCATCAAAAAGGCCGACCGTTACTGCGTCCCGGGGCTCATCATGTTCAGGCCGGGGAGCAGCCCTGAAGGGGATGCTTTTGTAATTAATCCAAACAGCCGCAGGGAATATGAATTGCTGGAGGCTTTCTTGGGGCACCCCAGCTCATATGTGTGCAGAGGAAAACTGCTTCAGCTTGCCAGGAACGCTTACTATTCGCCTGAGGGTGACTTTCCCAGAAAGATAATGACCTTTGCCATAACAACGGGACTTGCGGAAGAAGGTGTGGTAAGAAAACCAGGTTTTATGGCCTTTTATGTTGACAGAAGATTTTTGTGTGCTCCAGCGACCCGCGAAACAATATCCGCTCTTTCAAAAAAACTGTCTGAAGCGCTTGATCCGGTTCCGGACACCCTCAGGTCGATCTTGCCGAACCTTGTCATAGTTGACCGGCATTACGACCAGTACAGGGGATTGTATTTTGAGCACGGGCATCAGGCGGATGAGTTCAATTCGGGTTCAAAAATAGGTCCGTTCGTGGCGGGGGTTGGCGCCTGGGTGGAAAAAGCGGCGGCGCTTTTTGGCTGGAGAACAGTTGAAGAGGATGCCGGGCTTTTGCAGCTGCTGCCGCAGTGGCTTGACCCTCAGAAGCGCTGGCAGCAGGCGGCTTACCTTGAAAGGGCAGTGGCGCTTTCAAAGATGCTTGGCTGGTACAGGCAGCAGAAGGAACTTCCAAAGAGCGCTACCACCGTTATCTTTGGCCACACGCATAAGGCGGCCGCCTTGAGCGGCGAAACAGACGAGTTTTTACAGGCGTTTACAGGCGACCGCTTTGCGAATACCGGCACCTGGTCGGGGATAAAACCAAGATATCTTGGTCTTGACGCCTGGGAAAGCGTAAGGTTCAGGCCGGATCTCTTTCTTTCGCTGACACATCCCAACAAGGATTGGCTGCTGATAAACGGCGGCATCAGCCTGCACGAAGGCCCAAATGATGCCGATCTAATTTCCAGCGCCGGTTCGTGATAAAATACAGTATCATGTCAAAGATCAGCGCTGTTTTCGGGAAGAAAAAACCTCTGATCGCTTTTATTATGGCAGGAGACCCTTCCCTGTCTGCCACAGAAAAACTGGCAGTTGAACTTGACAGGGCAGGGGCGGACATCCTGGAAATAGGGATACCTTTTTCCGACTCTGTCGCAGACGGGCCGGTCATTGTTACCGCCGCCTCCAAAGCCATCAAAAAGGGGGTTTCGGCATCTTCCGTCATAAAGCTTACCGCAAAGATAAGAAAAAGAACGCTGATCCCTATAATCTATATGACCAGCTATAATATCCTGAATGCATACGGTCTCGAAAAGTTCGTCAAAGCCTCAAAAAAATCAGGCGCTGACGGTCTCATTATCCCCGACCTTCCCCCGGAAGAATCTCTTGCGCTGCAGCGCCTGGCAAAGGCAGCCGGGCTCGATCTGATCTTTCTGCTTGCTCCCAATAGCAGCACAGACAGGATAAAAGCAGCTGCAAAAGCCTCGACAGGTTTTATCTATCTTATGTCAATAACAGGAATTACGGGAGTTCGAAATGATTTTTCGGGTTCGGTCAGCAAGACGGTATCCAAGATAAGGAAGTTCACCAAAAAACCGGTCGCTGTCGGATTTGGCATTTCAAGCCCGGAACATGCAAAAAGGGCAGCAGCCATAGCGGACGGGGTGATTGTCGGTTCTGCAATTGTCAAGGAGGCGGCAAAAAGCTTGAAAAACGCGGCTGCTCTTGTCAGGCGTTTGAAAAAGGCTATTTCCTGAAGCGGTTTATCTCCTCGCGCAGTTCTTTTGCAGCCTTTTTGGGGGCATCGGAATAGATAATACTTCTAGAAGCGTTAATAATTGCTCTGTTTTTGTTCTTAGTGATCCCGTACCTGACCGAATGTTCAAGGTCCCCGCCCTGGGCTCCAACCCCGGGTATAAGGAGTGGCATCTCTCCGGCAAGGGTCCTGATCTCTTTTAACTCAAGGGGATTGGTGGCGCCTGCCACAAGCCCGCAGTTGCCGTAGATGTTCCACTCTTTTACTCTCCTTGCCACCTGTCTGTACAGCGGCTCTTTTTCAGAGGGGTTCTCCTGAAAATCGGTCCTGCCGGCGTTGGATGTAAGGCAGAGGACAAAGATACCCTTTTCCCTGTATTCCATGAAAGGTTTTACTGAGTCGTACCCCATATACGGATTCACGGTCGTGGCATCGGCCTTAAAGACATCGAACAGGCTTTTGGCATAGGCGCTGGCCGTGTGTCCTACATCGCCCCTTTTTGCGTCCAAGATGACGGGAATCTCTTCGGGAATGTATTCGATCGTCTTGATAAGGGCCTGTAACCCGTATATGCCGCACATCTCATAAAAGGCGATATTGGGTTTATAACAGCAGACATGGTCTTTTGTTTCGTCGATGATCTTTTTGTTAAAGGCGAAAACAGGGTCTTCTTTTTTTAGGATCTCAGATGGGATCTTGGAGAGGTCTATGTCCAGCCCCACGCAGAGCAGGCTGTCGTTCTTTTCGCAGGCGCCGTCAAGTCTGGCTAGAAAGTTCATCCGTCTTGCCGCCGTTCAGCATGTCTTTGAGCTGTTCCCCGACCGTATCCCCGATCGTGACCTTGGGGGCAGGGGACGATGCCTTATTTTCTTCCAGCTGTTTCTTTTCTTCTTCCGCTGCAACAGCCTTTAATGAGAGCCCGATCTTTTGTTCCTCTGGTATTATGCGCAGGATCTTTGCGGTCACCGTCTGGCCTATTTTTACGGCATCCTCCATATTGTCCACCGGTCTTAAGGAAAGCTCCGAAACATGTATAAGCCCCTCTACGCCCTCTTCTATCTCCACAAAGACCCCGAATTTGGCAAAACGCAGCACCTTGACAGGGACATTCTGGCCGGCCCTGTACTTTTCGGCGGCGCCCACCCAGGGATCGGGCTGGAGCTGTTTGATCCCGAGGGACAGTTTTTTGTTGGTCCTGTCAACTCCAAGCACGAACACTTCGACCTCCTGTCCTGTCTTTAACACGGAAGCGGGATCGGCAACGCGCTTCCAGGCTATGTCGTTCTTGTGGACCAGGCCTTCTATCCCGTCAACATTTACGAAGGCTCCGAAAGGTTTTATATTGCTTACCCTTCCTTTTAGAACCGAACCTACTTCCAGCTGGTCAAAGAGCTGTTCTTTGTCCTTTTTTTGCTGCTCATAATTCCCCAGCTTGTGGGAAAGGATGACCTTGCCTCTTCTTCTGTCCAGCTCAAGCACCTTGACCGGCAGGGTCCTGCCGACGAATTCCGACAGCGACGCTTCGCCTTTTTTTGCGACCTGCGAAGCCGGTACAAAGCCCCTTATGCCGCCGCAGTCAACCACCAGGCCTCCTCCGACGGCCGAGGTCACTTTAGCCTCAAGCGCCGTTCTGCGGTTGAGCGAATCAGAAAGTGCCTTCCATTTAAGTTCGGTCTTTGCTTTTTTTAGGGAAAGTTCGACATTGCCTTCCTTGTTGGAGATGGTCTCGATAAAAACCTCCACCTTATCTCCGACCTTGAGGTCCCAGTTGTCCACTTCTTCGGTTCTGATATAGCCGTCGGATTTATATTGAATATCAACAAGAATTCCGGTCTGGTCCACTTTTGCCACTGTTCCGGCAACTATGTCGCCGGTTTTAAAAGCTTTGAATGTGTCCGCGTACTGATCCTGCGGTTCTTTCTTGTCCTCTTTTTCCTGTTTTATTGCCGGCTTTGCGGACAAGGGTTCCGGGATCGGAGCTCCGGATGGTTTTTCGATCTCTTTTTGAACAGGTTTCTCTTTAATAAAAGGAGTGGCTTTGTAAGGGATCTCTTCTTTTTTTTGAGGTTCTTCTGCTGTTGGCTTTGCTTTGGTCTCCTGCAGGGTCTGCGCGATCATGTTGTCAAGCTCGGCAAAGCTGTCGTTGACAGCGCCCTTGCTGATAAAAGTACCCTGAAATTCTTCCTTGTTGTCGGTCATGTCCATCTCCGATCTTATTTAAGAATATCACAATAAGCCGGCGTTTTCAATTTGCAGAAAATACCGCTTGACAAACACAGCGCATAGTCTAGAATTTAGATTGGAAGGCGGTTTTAAGGAAAAAAGTTGAAAAAAGACAAAGTTGAATACGGGTTCGGCCCGCACCTGATGGTGGACTGCTACGGCTGCAACAAGGAAAAACTCTCGGACATAGACCTTATCTTTAACGCGCTTGACACGATGCCCGAGCAGATAGGGATGACCAAGATCATGCCGCCCTATGTGTTCAAGTACCAGGGAGCGGTGCCCGAGGACTGGGGAGTTTCGGGAGTGGTCTTGATAACGGAGAGCCACATTACTATCCACACCTTTCCGGACAAGCTTCATGCCTTTATAGATATCTTTTCGTGCAAGGATTTTGACACCGCGCCGGCCACGGCTTTTGTCATAGACCTTTTTGAAGCGGCAAACTATGATGTTCAGCTCTCCACAAGAGGTATGGAATTCCCGCACGACATACAAAAGGCCGCGGAGATCATCTCAAAAGAGCGCACGACCATCCAGCCGGACCTTCCGAGAGTCTATAATTGAACACCTTTCTCGAAATAGAACCCGAATATTCCGGATATGACGGCTCTAAAATAGTTGTGATCAGCGCTCCTTACGAAAAGACCACTTCCTACGGAAAAGGGACAAAGAACGGCCCTGCCGCCATCCTAAAGGCCTCCCAGATAGTGGAGGATTATGATATTGAGGCCGGGTTTGAGCCGTGCAAAAAACTCGGTATCCACACTCTGCCTGCACTCAGGCTCTCAAACGACCCCCACGGCGCTGTCTATAAAACCGTAAAGAAGGTGCTCTCGGACAAAAAGATACCAGCCCTTTTGGGAGGGGAGCACTCGATCAGTTTTGGGGCCATAAAAGCCGCAAAAGAAGCGTATCCGGACCTTTCGGTCCTTCAGTTTGACGCGCATTCGGACCTCAGGGATGCCTATCACGGAGATAAGCACAGCCACGCTTCCATAATGCGCAGGGTAAGGGAAATGTGCCCCGCGGTCCAGGTGGGCATAAGAAGTCAGGACATTGAAGAAGTTTCCTACCTTAAAGAGGCCGGGCTAATGGGGAGCATTTTCTACGCCCACGAATTTGATGTGTCTAAAATACCTGCCATGGTCAAACGACTCAGCAGCAATGTTTATATCACATTTGATATCGATGTCTTTGACCCGTCCATAATGCCTGGTACGGGAACGCCGGAGCCCGGAGGATTGCTCTGGTACGATTGTCTTAAGATACTAAAAGAGGTCATACTAAGCAAAAACATAGTCGGGTTCGATGTGGTAGAGCTCTCGCCCAAAAAAGGAATGGAACACTGCGACTTTACCGC
>CAYUCV010000024.1:0-15161 GCA_964443545.1 uncultured bacterium | reverse complement strand
TTTTTATTTGAGGCAACGAATGGCTTTCAGATACTTTTTATGTGAGGCAAATCGTCGTCTTGAAAAGATTATTTTAATCAAGTATAATTCCAGTGTAGTCCGCCGACGGAGGCGGATTTTTATTGAAAAGGGTAGAATGAACCTCATACTTTTGACAGCGTTAGTCTTAAGCGCGGCAGGCGCGGTCCTGCTGAAGGACCTTCTCAAGGCCGGTATCTGCCTCGGGATACTGAGCATACTTCTCTCTATTGCTTTTTTCAAGATGAACTCTCCTTATGCCGCCGTATTTGAGCTCTCTGTCTGCGCGGGCCTTATCACCGTAATGTTCTCTACAGTAGTCAGCATGACCAATGACGAGGACGGGCAAAGCAAATGAGCGTAAAGAACATTGTTCTGCTTTTGTCCGCGGTCCTGCTGCTGCTTTCGTTCCTTGTGATCGGACTATCTCTTTACTCGGTCCCGGCCCTTCCGTTCGCTATAATTAACCTTGGCGATTTTCACCATGTTCTCTGGAATTTCAGGAAACTTGATACCATAGTCCAGGCAGTTCTGATCTTTTCGGCTGCAATGGGCATATTGGTGTTCTTTGCCGAAAGGAACAAGCAATGAACCTGCCTTTCCCCAATATCGACCTTAACCTCGCGGGCTCTGCCATCCTGTTCTTTATCGGCTTTGCCAGTGTGCTTAGGACATCCAACATGATCAGGATGATAATAGGCATAGAAATAATGGCAAGGGCGGCAAGCTTTGCCTTTATCAGCTTCGGATATCTTCACGGCAACACATCAATAACCCAGTCCCTGGTCGTCACTATTATAGTGGTAGAAGTGGTGGTCACCGCCATTGTTCTGGCTCTGATAATGAACCTCTTTAAGCAGAACCGCTCCCTGGATGTAAAATATCTGAATAAGTTGAAGGGGTAATATGATCTTTGGTGCGCTTGTGATCTTGGTGCCAGTCCTGTCCGCCGCCCTTGTGCCGGCGGCCCATCTCTTTGGCAACGGTTTTAGGAACGTATTTGCCGTTGCGTCTGCGATGGCAACAGCCATCCTTTCACTTATGCTGATACCGCAGATAAGTCAGGGAGGCGCTTTTTCTTTTGAATGGCTGCCCGGCATAAACATCGGCATTACACTTGACGCATTATCGGTCAACCTGGTGTGCGTTGCGGCCGTGATCGGCGCCCTGATAGTGCTTTATTCCGTAAAATATATGGAAAAAGAGGACGGCCTGCTAAGGTATTACAGCCTGGTCCTGCTCTTTATCGGCTCGATGATAGGGCTTGTGCTTTCCGATAACTTTCTCACTCTTTATATCTTCTGGGAGATAGTGGGGCTCTGTTCCTATGCTCTTATCGGATTCTTTTACAGGGACCCCAAAGCAGTACGGGCCGGGATCAAGGCTTTTATGACGACCAGGGTGGGGGATGTCGGACTTCTTATCGGTATCCTTCTATTATATGTATATACAGGCACTTTCAATATTGCAGAGATTTCCGCAAAGCTGGGCATGATACCTTCGGCTGTTCTTGCCGTTTCAGCCTTTGGCTTTATGCTGGGGGCCATTGGAAAATCGGCTCAGGCGCCTCTTCATGTGTGGCTGCCCGATGCCATGGAGGCTCCCACCACGATCTCGGCTCTCATTCATGCGGCGACCATGGTCAATGCAGGTGTCTATCTTATGGCAAGGGTCTTTCCTCTTTTTCATGAAGTGCCTTACTGGACAACTTCACTGGCCTGGGTGGGAGCGCTCACTGCCATCCTTGCAGCTTCCATGGCGCTTTCCGAAAAGGACCTTAAGAGAATACTTGCTTATTCCACGGTCAGCCAGCTCGGCTTTATGATGTTCTCTATAGGGGCGGGCGGACTGTTTGCCTCGCAGTTCCATCTGATGAGCCATGCCATCTTCAAGGCTCTTCTCTTTTTATGCGCCGGCGCCGTTATCCATGCCGTTGGCACCAGGAACATAGACTCAATGGGAGGGCTTTTTAAACAGATGAGACTGACTGCGCTCTGCTTCGGGGCCGGCGCCCTTGCTCTTATGGGCATTCCCATCCTTAACGGTTTCTTTTCCAAAGACCTTATCCTGGCGGCGGGTTATGCGTCCAAAGAGACCCTTCCTTTTATACTTATATGCATTGCCGCGGTCTTTACAATACTTTATACACTTCGCACCTATTCAAAGGTTTTTCTCGGGGATGGCTCCAAAGCCCACGGCCATGATGCTCCGTGGCAGATGAGCCTTCCGCTGGCGCTGTTGGCGCTTGTCTCTTTTGTTAGTTGGCTTTTGGCGCCGGCTTTTTCAAACAGCCTGCATCTGTCCGGCATCCATGTCGAGCATCTTGCTTTTTCGGAGTTCATGCACGAGATATTCTTTAGCAGCATAACCATACTTTCTCTGGCCGTTATAACCACGGGGGTTGCCGCTTATTATTTAAGGCGAAGGATCTTATCCCTGCTGGGTTTTGCCGCGGCCCCGTATCTTTATGCTGCCGGACGGGGGTTCTGGTTCGATGATCTTTACGGCGCTTTGATTGGGGTCTTTATTTTTGTTTCCGCGTCTGTTTCAAAGATCCTGGACGAAGGTATCCTGAACAGGTTCAATTACGCTGCCGGAAGCGTTTTTTATTCCCTTTCGTCCAGTCTCAGGAAAGTGCAGACCGGGGAGCTTAACCTTAATCTGTCCGGGATGGTGCTTGGCCTTGCCCTGGTGATCTGGATGATAGTGTGGAGGCGCTGATGGATATTTTTGTTCTAACTTCGCTTGTTCTTGCCCTTCCGTTCTTCGGAGGCGTGCTGATATTCCTTTTCGGCAGGGACAGAGGGTTCTTTTCTTCCGGGGTATGGGCATCTGCTTTTGCTTTTGCGTCGATGGCTGCAGCTTTAGTGCTTCTATTTTTCCCTCCTTTTGACAAGACCGTCTCTATAACGGGGGAGTGGATAAAACTGGTCGGCATCAAGGGAGGCTTTTATTGCGACGGGCTTTCAATGATGGCGGCGGCAGTCTCATCCGTGGTCGCCTTTTTGGCCGTCATATATTCGCTGGGTTATTTTAAGAGAGAGAAGGACTTCAATTCCAGGGCATTTTACTCCCTGGTCATGCTTTTTCTTGCCGGCCTTACCGGGGTTTTCTTTTCTTCGGACCTTATACTTTTTTACCTGTTCTGGGAGATGATGCTTCTTCCGACCTTTGCTTTTGTCGCGTACTTCGGCTCCGACAAGGAAAGGTCTTTTGCTATTGCAGTAAAATATTTCATATTCACCCATCTGGGAGCCGTTCTTCTTTTGTTCGCTTTTCTTATGCTGTTCTCCCTTACCGGGACCACCGATATGCTTTCCATAAGATATATGCTTCCGGCAGTTGCGCTGTTCCCGCTTAAGATAGCATCTCTTCTGCTTTTCTTCGGCTTTGCGGTAAAACTGGCAGTGTTCCCAATGCACAGCTGGCTGCCTGAGACCTATGTGAACGCTCCTTATCCTGCAACCGTGCTCATGTCCGCGGTCATGATGAACGCGGGTATCTACGGTCTTTTGAGGTTCCTCTTTGGAGTGATGCCAAAGGCCTCTGTCGAGCCGTACCTGCTTCTTATGATGTCCCTGGCGGTCATTTCCCAGCTCTACGGAGCTTCTCTGGCATATGTGGAAAAGAACATCAAAAAACTTATCGCTTATTCCTCCATCTCTCAGATGGGCTATGTGCTTTTTGGCGCCGCCACGGCAACAGCTCTTGGCCTTGCCGGATCGGCGTTCCATCTTGTCAATCACAGCATCATAAAGGCCCTTTTATTTATGACGGCGGGTGCTGTCTTTTTTGCTGCAAAAAATGAGAATACCGATCAGCTGGGCGCCCTGGCAAGGTCTATGCCTTTTCTGGCTTTGCTTGGTTCTGTTGCCTGCCTTGCTATTTCCGGAGTTCCTCTCTTTGGGGCGTTCCAGAGCGAGTGGATGATCTTTGCCGGCGGCTTTCTAAGCGCTTATCCGTGGCTTGCCGCTCTTTCTGTCCTCGGGATAGTGCTTACGGCGGCATATGCCTTAAGGTTTGTTGCAGCGGTTTTCTTTGGCGAAAAGGAAGCCGCGATAGGCGATAGGCCCGCAGGCCTTGTCTATGTTCCGATGGCTCTGCTGGCAATCGCGACCCTGCTGATAGGGTTATTCCCCGGATATGTTTCATCTTTTGTGCGTCTTTCTATAAAGATGCTGGGAGTATAATATGCTGGCGATATTGCCTCTTATGATCTTGTTTTGTGGCGCGTTCCTGGCGTTCTTGATCTCCAGGCTTAGCCCCAACAAAGGTCTTGCGGGCTGCATAACGGCCTGCGTGTCTCTTGTCCTTGCTCTGGCAAGCCTTGCTGCTATCTTTGTCATGTTAAGGGCTGGCGCCGTGGTGCATTATCCGGTCAACCTCTTTTATTATTTTGCCGCGGTCAGGTTCGACCACCTGAGCCTGCTGCTTGGCTTTACGGCAGTGATCCTTGCCCTTATGGTGGCGATCTATTCCTACAGATATATGGAGCACGACCTGTCCCAGGACAAATACTATCCGCTTCTTCTTATCATGACTGGAGCCATTGTTGGGCTGGGTGCTTCCACAGACCTGTTCAATATGTGGGTGTTCTTTGAACTTATGTGCGTTGCCTCATATATCCTTGTTTCTTTTAGAAAAGAAAGATGGGAAAGTCTTGAGGCAGGGTTCAAGTATATAGTGATGAGCGCCACCGGCTCCATGTGCGTGCTTCTTGGAATAGCGATCGTTTTTGGATATACGGGCTCTCTTGATCTGCTCACTTTAAAGACGCGCCTGATGATAGGTTCCGGTATACCCCTTGCTTTTGCGGCAGTCCTATTCATTGCAGGCTTTTCCGTAAAAGCTGCTCTTGTCCCGTTCCACAGCTGGCTTCCGGACGCCCATTCGGAAGCTCCGTCAGGCATTTCGGCAATGCTTTCGGGGGTCGTGATCGAGGCCGGGCTCTTTGCACTGCTTAAAACCCTCTTTGCACTTTATTTCCTCGGGCTTGATACGGGTTCGGTCCTGATAGTCCTGGGGGTTATTTCAATGTTCTTCGGCAACCTGATGGCGCTTTCGCAAAAAAGGATAAAGAGAATGCTGGCTTATTCTTCGATAGCGCAAATGGGCTACATTGTTCTTGGTATCGGGATAGGGATGCATTACCTGTCAGTTGCCGGGATGGAGGGCGGGCTGTTCCATGTAATAACACATGCGGGAATGAAGGGGCTTGCCTTTCTTGCAGCCGGAGCGGCTATTCATTATTGCGGGACCGTCTATATTGACGACCTGAGCGGGCTCTCGAAAAAGATGCCCATTTTGGCGTTGGTTTTTGCCGTGGCATGCCTGGGCCTTGCGGGAGTTCCTCCTCTTTCGGGATTCATGAGCAAATGGATGATATACCTGTCCGGCATAACCGCAGGAGGCAAGGGCTATATTCTTTCCGCCTTTGCCATTTTTAATTCTGTACTCTCTCTTGGATATTATCTGCCTGCGATAAACAGGATGTACAGCAGCAAACAAAGCGGTTTTGTAACAGCTGCCAAACATCCGCCGGTGTCGGTAATGGCGCCGCTGGTGCTGCTTGCGCTTTCGGTAATAGCCCTTGGTGTGTGGCCGGACCTGGGTTTGTTCGTTGTTAACGGGGCTGTCGGCAATGCCTTCGGCCTTATGGGGGTGCTCAAATGACAGACGCTGTCTTTTCTCCTGGAGGGATCTTTGTTTTGTTCCTTGGTCTTTCCTGGCTGATTTATAAAGGTGCGGGACTTATCGCTCCAAAGCCGGGAGGCCAAAGTGGTAAAATAAAAATGTACGCCTGCGGCGAAGATCTGCCGCAGAAAAAGCATAATCCGAACGCGGCGCTGTTCTTTCATATCGCGCTCTATTTTACGATAATAGATGTGGCTGCCCTGACGATAGCCACGCTTTCGCACGGGGTCGCTCCGCTGCCCGTCTTCTTTTATATAGGAGGAGTTGCGCTGGCCGTTGCGGCGCTGCTGTTAAAATAAATGCTTAAAAACCTGATCAAGTGGGCAAGGATCAAATCTCCGTGGGCGGTCCATTTTAACTCCGGCTCCTGCAACGGGTGTGATATAGAGATAGTGTCGGCGCTGACCCCCAGGTTTGATGTCGAAAGGTTCGGAATAGTGCTAAAAGGCACCCCGAGACATGCAGATGTGATGCTGGCAACAGGGGCTGTCAACCATCACAGCAAAAGCAGATTGAAAAGGGTCTATGACCAGATGCCTGAGCCAAAGTTTGTTGTTGCGGTAGGCAGCTGCGCCTGTTCCGGATGTGTGTTTAGGGGATGCTATAACATTCTCCAAGGGATCGATTCGGTGGTGCCTGTAGATGTGTATATCCCCGGGTGTCCTCCGAGACCGGATGCTATTATCGATGGAGTGGTAAAACTCCTAAAAAAGATACAGGAGACATAGATGAACGAGGATATTCAGGCGAAGTTGGGAACAAAGTTCCCCGGAATAATAGCGGAATTTAAGAGTCCTCGCAAGGCAAGAATATATTTTAGACTGAATGGAGGGCAGTTCAAGGATGTGCTGGCCTATCTGATGAAGGACCTTGGCTACAGCCATTTAAGTACTATCACTGCTATTGACAATGGGACAGCTTTTGAGGCGGTTTACAATCTTTTTGGAAAAAATACCGGTGTTTCTATGGGGGTCAAAATTGACCGAGGTGATCCGCACATAGAAACCATCACGGATATAGTGCCGGGGGCTTTGGTTTACGAAAGGGAGATCCAAGAAATGATGGGAATAAAGGTTGATAATATTCCCGACGGCAGAAGGCTCATAATCCCAGAGAATTGGCCGCAGGACCAGTACCCGTTAAGGAAAGACTGGAATATAAGCATGCTGCCGGAATCATTCAACGACGGCCTGTTAAGAAAGTGGAGAGAGTAAGAATATCATGCATCACACAGGAGATATAACTTTTCCGGTAGGACCCCAGCACCCGGCGCTTAAGGAGCCCGAATTCTTTTCTTTTGATGTCGATGGTGAAAAGGTGGTCAGCGCTGATATCCGCCTTGGCTATAGTCACAGGGGGATAGAAAAGGGCTGCGAAGAAAGGACCTATATCCAGGCGCTTTATCTGGTGGAGCGCATCTGCGGTATTTGCTCACATTCCCATGCAACTGTCTTTTGCCAGGGGGTAGAAGAACTCATGGGGCTGGAGGTCCCCAAAAGGTCTCTTTATATACGTACCATTGTCGGAGAACTTGAAAGGATTCATTCTCACCTGCTTTGGTTTGGTGTTGCGGCCCACGAAGTCGGCTATGACACCATGTTCATGTACAGTTGGAGGGACCGGGAGATCGTAATGGACCTGTTGGAACTTGCCACGGGCAACAGGGTCAACTACTCTATAAATACCATTGGAGGAGTAAGAAGGGACCTGACAAAAGACCAGGGGCAAATACTGAAGGAAGGCATTGGCGAGATTGAGAAAAAAGTCCTCTATTATATGAATGTGGGGATACAGGAAAAGACCTTCATGATGAGGGTAAAAGACGTAGGTGTTATCTCTAAAGAGGTGACAGAAAAACTGGCTGCCTGCGGGCCCACTGCCAGAGGTTCGGGAGTGCCGCTTGATGCAAGAAGGGACGATCCTTATGCGGCTTACGGGGAGATACCTTTTGAGGTGGTCACTTCCGACAAATGTGATGTCCTTGGCAGGACCCTGGTCAGGATCGGCGAAGTTCTGGAGAGCTGTAAGATCATAAAGTATGCCATAGACAATCTGCCGGAAGGCCCTATAGCGGTAAAAGCTCCAAGAAAAGTTCCTGAAGGCGAGGTTTTTGCAAGGTACGAAACGCCCAGGGGGGAACTGGTGCACTACATCAAATCCAACGGCACCGAAAAGCCGGAAAGGGTCAAGGTGCGGGCCCCGTCTCTGGGAAATGTGATGCCCGTAAAATATATGCTGGAGGGTTATAACATTGCGGACATCCCGATAATCCTTGCTGCGATAGATCCCTGCTTTTCGTGCGCGGACAGGATGGTAAGAATAGAAGGTACCAGAAATAACAGAGAAATGAACTGGCAACAGTTAAGAGCCTACGGAATAAACTGGTATAAGAATAAATGAACGAACTATATAAGATATTCTACCTGCTTATTTTTCCGGGATTTGCATTCCTGGTCGTATACGGCCTTCTTCTTGAGTGGGCCGACCGAAAAATAGTTGCCAGGCTCCAGAACAGGGTGGGGCCCCCGTGGTTCCAGCCTTTTGCCGATTTCATAAAACTTTTTGCAAAAGAGGATATTACCTCCGAAAAGGCTGACCGATTCATGTTCGCGGCAGCCCCGATAATAGCGCTTGCCGCAGTTTTGACCACTGTTATCTTTTTGCCTCTTACAGTGCCGGCCCTCTTTTCCTTTGAAGGGGATGTGGTCGTTCTTGCCTATCTGCTAACGGTGCCGACTTTTGCGATCTTTCTGGGAGGCTGGTACAGCGTCAATTATTTTGCTTCGGTAGGGGCCATGAGAGCGACCCTGCTTCTTTTTTCTTATGAAGTGCCGCTGCTTATGTCGCTGCTGGGCCCAGCCATCCTTGCAGGGAGCTGGAGCGTTTCTTCTATCCTGGCCTTTCAGGCAAACCATGACTGGATAGCAGTTTACCAGCCGATAGGTTTTATTGTGGCTTTGGTGGCACTGGTCGGAAAGCTGGAAAGGATACCTTTTGACATTCCTGAGGCCGAGACAGAGATCGTTGACGGGCCTTTCTGCGAATACACCGGCAGAAAACTGGCCATTTTCCGCTTGATGTTCGATATAGAACTCGTTATTGTGGCTTCCCTCATAAGCCTTTTTTATCTGGGCGGGTTTTCTTACGGAAATATTTTCCTCAGCGCGCTTATGTTCTTTGTAAAGACCTTTGCGGTAGTGGCGCTTGTAGCAGCGGTAAAGGCGTCCTTTGGCAGGATAAGGATAGACCAGATGATAGGTTTTTGCTGGAAATACCTGGTGCCGGCGGCGGTCCTGCAGTATCTTTTGATAGCGGCCGCCAAGATTTGGATGTAAGGAGAAATCAATGCTTGGTTCTTTGGTTCCCGAGGTCCTGAGACAGTTGTTTAACAAGCCCGCGACCAATCTGTATCCCGCGGAAAAATTCCCGGTTCCGGATGATTTCAGGGGAAAACTGGTGGCGGACATACAAAAGTGCATCGGCTGCAAGATGTGCTCGCGCGATTGCCCGGCCGAGGCCATAAAGGTGATCAAGCAGGACACCCCGGAGAAGAAGTTCACTCTCCACATCTACCTTGACAGGTGCATATGCTGCGGCCAGTGTGTTGATGTGTGCCCTACAAAGACCCTGTCGATGTTAAAGGACCATGAGTATGCGGCATACAGCAGGAAAGACATCTTTACCGAGTGGAAGCAGTAGGCTGCCTATCTTCTCTTTTCCATCGGCTGATACTTCTTTTTGGAAGCGACGCTCTTGTAAGCCGGGCGTATTATGCGCTTAGATATCATCAGTTCTTCTATCCTGTGCGCCATCCAGCCCGCAATGCGCGCCATTGCAAAGAGGGGAGTGTAAAGGTCCGGTGAGATCCCCAGGCAGGTGTAGACGAACCCCGAGAAAAAGTCAACATTAGGAGAGATCACCTTTGTCGACTGCTTGACCTCGGCAAAGGTGGACGGGACTATTTCTTCAAGGTTAAAATACAGAGCAAGTTCTTTTTCCATCCCTTTTTCTTTTGCGAGTTTCTTTGCGTATTCCTTTAATATCACTGCCCTGGGGTCGGATTTTGTATAGATCGCATGACCAAAACCGTAGATCTTACCGGTCCTGTCCCCGGCCTCGCACCGTATTAGTTTGGATACATAGCCCTTGATCTCGTCCTTGTCATTCCAGTCTTTCACATTCTTTTTGATATCGTCCATCATGTTCATGACATACAGGTTGGCTGCGCCGTGCAGAGGGCCTTTTAGCGATGCAATAGCGCCCGCAATGGCCGAATACGCGTCCGTTCCGCTCGAAGACGTCACCCTTGTGGCAAAAGTTGAGTTGTTGCCTCCTCCGTGGTCAGTGTGAAGGATGAGCGCAACATCAAGAACTCCCGCTTCCGTTCTTGTAAAGGCATGGTCCTTTCTCAGCATATAGAAAAAGTTCTCGGCGGTCATGAGCTCATTGTTCGGGGGCTGGATGAACAGAGTGGCCCCGCTGAACTTTGAATGCATCGCGTGATAGGCGTGCGCTATTATGACCGGGAATTTGGCCACAAGGGAGATAGCCTGCCTTATCTGGTTTTCCAGCGACAGATCGTCAGCTCTGTCGTCGCTGCTGTAAAGCGCCAGGACAGCCCTTGCCAGGCTGTTCATAATGTTCCTTGAGCGGAAGTTAAGGATTATGTCGCGCGTAAAATTCTCGGGCAGATGGCGCTGGGCAGCGAACTCGTCAAGAAAGTCCCTGAACTCCCTTTTTTTGGGAAGTTCTCCGAACAGAAGAAGATAGGCTACCTCTTCATATCCGAACCGGTCTTCCTGCTGGATACCAGAGACGATATCGAAAAGATCTATGCCCCTGTAAGAAAGGTGTCCTTCCACCGGTATTAGGTCCTCATCTATCTTTTCATAACCTATTACAGATGCAATCTTAGTAAGCCCCACCAGAACGCCTGAGCCGTCCTCGTTCCTCAATCCTCTTTTTACATTGTATTTCTTGAAGAGGTCCTGACTTATATTGTTGTTCGCTTCACACTTATCGCGGAGTTTCTGGATAAGATGATCCTTCTTGCTTTCTTCCATTCAAGTTCCTTTCACTTACATTGTGATATCACTATAATAGCATATTAAAACTTATTGACAAACACAGGTGCGGAATATATATTGATTAAAGAGCCAAGGGTCAAGGGGCAAGGGTCAAGTTGGAACCCCGTCTACTATACCCTTGGCCCTACACCCTTGACCCAAGCATTATTATGTTAAACAAATACTATAAACCGATAACCTCCAAAGAAATGAAGTCCCTGGATCGTTGGGCCATAGAGGAGCTAGGGATCCCGCAGGCAGTGCTTATGGAAAATGCGGGCAAGAAGGTCTTTGATGCGATAAAGGATTATATAGGCATCCCTGGGTCTATCTGTGCAGTCTGCGGAAAGGGCAATAACGGAGGGGATGCAAAGATAGCGGCAAGATACCTCAAAAATAGCGGTGCCAAGGTTAACGTGTTTGAGGCAGAAAAGGACGATGTGCATACCCTTCCTGAAATCCTTAATGGTTGCGGTGTAGTTATTGACGGTTTGTTTGGCATAGGCCTTGATAGGGAAGCGGATGGGGTCTACTCCGAGATAATAACTTTGATCAACGATGGCAGGGACCGTGAAGGATACAAGGTAGTTGCGGTAGATATCCCTTCCGGGCTTGATGCTGACAGCGGAGAACCAAGAGGAGTATGCGTCAAGGCAGACCTAACTGTGACCTTCCATTTGCCCAAAGCCGGGATGTTCAAGGAAGGGGCAGAATCAAAGATCGGCAGACTTGTGGTTGCGGATATAGGGATACCGTATGATAGATCACAAATCCTAAATCCTAAATCCAAAATAAATTCAAAATCTCAAATACCAAATCTCATTGGTGTTGAGTATGTTAAGAGAGCTTTGCCGGAGCGCAGGTTTGACTGCAATAAGGGTGATAACGGAAGGGTGATGATATTTGCAGGGTCAATAGGTATGAGCGGAGCTGCGATGCTGGCGGGTATGGCTGCGCTCCGCTCCGGGGCCGGGCTGGTTTACCTTTCTGTTCCGGCAAAGATACAGGACCGCATCAATGTTTCGGTGCCGGAGATCATAACACTGGCGGATGTTGCCCCAAAAAAAGTGGCATCCTATAAACTGAAAGCTGCAGGGGTGGGGCCCGGCATAGGTAAAGGTAAAAAACGCCTTGTTGAAAACCTGATAAAGACCGATCTCGGCTGCCCTCTGATCATAGATGCGGACGGACTTAATTGTATCGCCGGCAGCACGGGCGTTCTTCTCAAGAAAAAAAATCCAATAATTTTAACCCCGCATCCGGGAGAAATGGCGAGGCTGCTTGGGTCCACTGTTGAAGCAGTTCAACAGGACCGTATCGGGACAGCCCTGCGCACGGCAAAAGACCTGAATGTAATCGTTGTGTTAAAAGGTGCCGGCACCGTGACCGCTGACCCGTCGGGAAAGTATTTCGTCAACCCCACGGGCAACCCGGGGTTGGCTACCGCCGGGACCGGCGATGTCCTTACGGGCATCATCTGCAGCTTTGCCGCTTCTGGAATGGAAGCTTTATCGGCTGCGGCATGCGCCGTGTTTGTTCACGGCCTTTGTGCAGATGCGGTTGCCATTAACAAAGGCTTTAGAGGGATGATAGCATCTGATATAATTGACGCGATGCCGTTCGTTATTAATTCTTTGGTAAGTGCCGCATGAAAAAAAACCTTGCAGAGTCACTGGGAGTTGGCTATCTGAGTGTGATGGAGCAGATAGGGGGCGTTTTTCTGCTCTTTTGGAAGGCCGCTTCCGGTATATTAAATAAGAAGATAGATGTCCGCAACTCTTTTGACCAGATGAACCGTATCGGACTAGATTCTATCCCGGTTGCCCTTACCACGGCTGTCTTTGTCGGCATGGTGTTCGCTGTCCAGATAGCCAATGAGTTCGTTAAGTTCGGTGCGGGGAAGATGGTAGGCGGCGTGATGGCGCTTGCGGTCGCAAGAGAGATAGCCCCGGTCCTTACCGCTGTCGTTATAGCAGGAAGGGTGGGGGCCTCCATTGCGGCGGAACTCGGCACCATGAAAGTGACCCAGCAGGTCGATGCCATAAACATGCTAGGTACAGATCATGTCCGCTATCTTGTTATACCACGGCTTATGGGGCTTTCTGTGATGCTTCCGGTCCTTACCCTGTTCGCTGATGTTATAGGTTTCCTTGGTTCTTTTTTGGTGTCGGTCTTTCTGGTTGGAATAAACCCGTACGGTTTCCTTGAGACCGCGGGTAATTTTCTTAAAACGGGCGATGTCCTTGGCGGAGTTTTTAAGGCTTTTATTTTTGGGATGATAATTGCTTCGATCTCCTGCTACAAGGGCCTTAAGGCAAAGAACGGCGCCAAAGGGGTGGGGGAGTCTACCACCAGCGCGGTCGTCTCTTCCCTTATAACTGTTTTTATTTTTAATTATTTTATGTCGGTAATGCTCTTTAAATAAAATGATAAAACTATCCGGCGTTACAAAAGAATTCTCGGGGAAAAAGGTTTTGGACAATGTGTTTCTTGAAATACCCGACGGGCAAAAACTGGCCGTGATAGGACCTTCCGGCTGCGGAAAAAGCACCCTGCTGCGCCTTTTGGTAAAGCTCTCGCCGGTATCCCGGGGATCGATCTTTGTGGACGGCAGGGAAATTACAATGCTGGAGGGAGATCCCCTTATAAAAGCAAGGATGGCTTTTGGCTTTGTGTTCCAGACCTCTGCCCTTTTTGATTCCCTTTCGGTCTATGAGAATGTGGCTTTTGGCCTGCGCCAGCAGAAACATCTTGCCGAGGACGCTATCTCAAGGATCGTAAAAGAAAGGCTGGAAATGGTGGACCTGCCGGGAACGGAAAAACTGATGCCCTCAGAGCTCTCGGGCGGAATGCAAAAAAGGGTCAGCCTGGCAAGGGCTATTGCAACAGATCCCAAGATAATACTGTATGACGAGCCCACTACCGGGCTTGACCCCATCACTTCGACAGTTATCGAGGACCTAATAAACAAGCTGGCCGTAAGGTTTAAGGCCACTTCAATAATAGTGACCCACCAGATAACCACTGTTTACCGAACCTGCGACAGGGTCCTTATGCTTCATGAAGGAAAATTTATTGAGACCGGCAGCGCCGCGCAAACCGCGGCGTCAATAGATCCGGTCGTCAGCAATTTTATTAAAGGAGGTCTGAATTAAATGTCAACTCAAGCCAGGGTCGGGGCGGTTTTAATGGCGGCGCTTATCCTTTTGGCGGTGCTGGTCACCTGGAAAAGCGCGATACTGCTTAAGTTCAGCGGATATGAGTTGACCGGCTCTTTCCAGAATATCGAAGGGCTTACGGTGGGTTCCGAGATCAGATACAGAGGTTTTAAGGTCGGCAAAGTTATGAGGATTGACCCGGGGACACAGGAGATCCGCATTTACGGAGTGATAGACAAGAACATTAAATTCCCCGCCGATTCTGAGCTTCGAGTCGCTTTTGACGGGCTTGTTGGTCTAAAATACCTGGAAATAACACCGGGAGTGTCGGAAACGGTCTACAACCCCGACCAGATACTTTACGGCAAAAAAACCTCGGGAATAGTGGATTTTGTCGATATCGGAGCGCAGAACCTGGCCGAGACCAAAAGGATCTTTATGGCAATAAGGGAATTTGTCGAGGATAAAAAGATACGGGAAGCTTTTACCAACGCGGTCTTTAATGTAGAAAAAGCAACGGTCGAGATAAACCGCCTCACCGAACAGCTTCAGATGGCCACGGCCGGCATTAATAAGATAGTGGCTGACAAAGGTTTTCAGGAGAATGTTAAAGGGACAATAGCCTCTACGAACAAGACCCTTACATCTGCAAATGAGTTTTTTGAGAACTTCAGCCAAATAAGGCTTAAGCCAAGCGCGGATGTGCTGTTTGGAGGGCTGTCCAACCAGATCAAGGGCAATCTTGATATCAGCCAGAACGAGCGCAACACCTGGATGATAGCCCTGGGAGAAGGTCCAACGCGCAATTTGGCGCTGCTTGACCTTCAGATAGCCAGTGCTGTATCAAAGACCGGGGCTCTGAGGCTGGGTATGATAAATACCCATCTTGGCGGAGGCATTGACTTCAAGCCCAATGATAGCTGGCTCCTTAGCGGCGACATATACGACTTTAACAACCCAAAGCCGAACAATCCTAAACTGCGTTTTACGACCTATTATAGGGTGTCCGACTATGTGAACATGATCCTTCAGGCCGATGACTTCATAAACAGCGGAAGCGGCAACTACTCCATAGGTGTCAGGGTAAAGGCGACAGGGGACTAGGGGGGCGGAATACATTTGAAATTCATTGAAATACAGTAGAAATACTGTAGAAATTCTCTGACAATGGGTCCTGTCAAGATTAGTGTGTAAATCCTCTTCTGAGATCCCCCAGATAAGCGTA
>CAYUCV010000023.1:8954-15869 GCA_964443545.1 uncultured bacterium | reverse complement strand
GGATAAAAAGCGCATCTTCAAGAATAAGTCCTAAAAGCGGTGAATAGAACTCCAATAGCTTGTAAAAGATTATGATGTTTATAAACTTTATTTTTTTTGCTTTAAGATGCCCCTTCATTTGCATCAACATTTTCAAAAAAACATGCCACCCTCCCCTGGCCCAGCGCGTCCTTTGGGCTATCCAAACCCTGATCTTTTCAGGCACTTCTTCATGGGAAACAGCAAAAGGCACATATTCGATCTTATAACCATGCAAATGAAGTCTTAGTGAAAGTTCAAAGTCTTCTGTAAGCGCGTTATCGTCCCACCCGCTAAGCTTTTTGATTACCTGTTTTCTTATCGCAACATTCGTGCCCGGAGAAAAAAGAAAGCTCTGCTCGCCTTCTTTCGGCGGCGCAGTTTCCGTTAAAAGCTGTTGAGCAAGCGATTCCAAATATGCCAGCCGCGCAAAAAAGCCGTGGGGATTAAGGCCTTTGCGCGTTCCAAACACCATTGCCAGTTCCGGATCTTTAACCATTGTGGAAATAAGATGTTTGACAGCCATTTTATCCACCAGACTATCCGCGTCATAGACGACAACAACTTCACCGTCCGCATATTTCAGCGCAAAGTTAAGCGCTCTTGGTTTTCCGTGGACATTAAAACCGTTGACAGCGTCAATAACCTTTATATTTCTTTTTGACCGCACGGCAATATCTTTTGCTATCCGTGATGTATTATCCTTTGATTTTGGATTTATTATCAAAATCTCAAGTTTATCGTCCGGATATTCTATCTTTTGGAGCGTTTCCATTGTTTTTTTGATCACTTTTTCTTCGTTATATGCTGGAACAAGGATGGTAACCGTTAGCAATCTTTCATCCGGAACGATTCTGCCTTTGCCGTATTGCTTGGACTTCCGCAAAAAAAGAGTTAGTATTTGTATCAGACGCCACAACATAACTCCTGAAACTGCTATTGTGCAGACAACCATGCTCCAGTAGATAATACTCATGCCGGTTTTCCTCTTTTCACAGCAGCCTCAAATGTGATCCTGTGAAGCCGTTTTTCAAGTATTTCCGCTTCATCCTTCAGTTGAAATTCGTCCGCTTTTTTGTTGACCATAAAAGGCTTATCGATCATTATGGTTACGGAGCTAAAAGGCATGGGAATAATATAATTGTCCCATCTCTTTTTCAGCATCAGCTTCTGGGATACATGAACCCCGATGGCAACGATTGGTCGCCCTGTCATTTTTGCCAGCAGCAATGCTCCTGGTTTGGCCTTATACATCAACTCTTCCGGCGGTCCATCAACCGCAATGGCTACGTCATCCCCTTGTTTTAACATCCTTAGAGTACGCAAAAAACTGCGAGCCCTCACTGAATAGTCATTACCGGCCGGAGTCCGCAAAATTCGGTAGCTATATCTTTTGGCAAAGCGTGCAAGTATTTCTCCACGGGTGTTATCCAGCGGCGCGATAAAAATATTGCGGTCGCGAAAATGATAAAACAAAGGAAAAGTTGCCTGATGCCAAAAAGCAAAAACAAAGTTTTCCCTGTTATCATAATGGCCTGACAGCCATTCTTCCCCTACGATCTTGAACCTTACTGTCTTATTAATAGTAAGAGAAAGCAGCCAAAGCAAAAAAGCTGCAACCTCAATATAGTACCCGCCAATAACCTGCTTAAGCACTTTTTCTTCCAAAAACATACTTTACAGCATCTCCTAAGGTAATGATTTTTTCCGCTTCATCATCGGGGATCTCCAAGCCAAATTCCTCTTCAAGAGCCAGAACAAGCTCAACGGTATCCAATGAATCAGCCCCAAGACTTTTATATGACACCGTCCGTAAAACGTTTTTTTCATCCGCGCCCAAAATTTCAACCGCTATCTTTTTTACTTTTTCAAAGACTTCTGCTTCATCCATTTTAGCCTCCTTTTTATGATAATTTATCTTACCCCAAAAGACCAAAAAAATAGACAAAAAAAATCAGTCCAATAAGATACCTGCAGCATCATCCATAAACTCTTCCAACATCTTAAGCCGCTTTAGATCCATTTCCTGAACAAGAGCTTTAAATTTTCTGGTTTGTCCTAATACCTTGGCAATGCTTGTTTTGTCCGCCAATCCTGTTAAACTCATTCCCAATGTAAGCCCCGCCAAAGAAATCAGTTTGCCGCTCATTTTTGGGGTATCTTTAAGAATTGTCTTGATTGAAATCCCGCCTTTGAGTTTATCCTTGAACCCTTTGATAACCAAAAGCATCGCCGTGGTCATATCAGTACAGTACAAAAGAGGATTTGTTTGAGCAGGATTCTTTTTTAGCAGCTCGCACAGAAGCGTTTCATATTCCGGACCCTCCAGTTTAGACAGATTCTCTAGGATCTTTACTCTAAGCTTTTGCCATTCCTGTTTTTCCGGAATTATCCCTGACAGTTCCTTTATCAGGTTCTGACCCTTGGCGGTAGGAGAAAAAACTATCGAGGAACGCCCCCTGCACTTGCCTATCTCTGGTACATCATAGCTGGAAATTATAAGCCCTTTATCCTCCAATAATTTCATCATGTCATAGGCAGACCATTTGCTGATCCCGAGATTGCCCGCAATAGTTGTATAGTGGATTGGCCTGCCTGCAAGCTGATACAGATCCACAACTTTGCTTAAAAATTCATTTTGACGGGGCGTAAGATACATTTTTAAATATTACCCCCAAAAGACCCAAATATTATTATACAAAAAAAGATGGCAGCATGTCAACCTTACTTAAAATATTCCTGCAGCGCCTTTACGGAAAGAGGCTTCTTCTTGACGGATTCCACCGCGCCGGCGATCGCAGAAGCCCCCGATAAAGTGGTCACAACAAGCACCTTATTCAGAAGGGCCGCCCTTCTGATCTCATATTCATCCTGGCGGCTCCCTTTTCCCAGGGGAGTGTTTATGACCAGATCTACTTTGCCTGACTTAATTTCATCAACAATATTCGGCCGGCCTTCGGAGAACTTTTTGACCTTTTGAACGTCTATGCCGGATCTCCCCAGGGCGTTGGCAGTGCCTTCGGTGGCAACTAGCTTAAACCCCAGAGAGGAAAATTCTTTTGCTATCGGGATTATGTTCCTTTTGTCCTTGTTCTTGACCGAAATGAAAGCGGTCCCGGAAAGAGGAAGTTTTTCTCCCGCGCCGAGCTGCGCCTTGGCATAAGCTGATCCAAAGTCGTCCGATATCCCCATAACTTCGCCGGTTGACCTCATCTCCGGTCCCAGAAGGATATCCTGATTGGTAAATTTTATGAAAGGAAAAACAACTTCTTTGACCGAAATATGCTTCCCCTCTCTTTCCTTTATCTTAAGCTCTTTTAGACTTTTGCCGGCCATTACCCGCGCCGCCACCTTGGCCCAGGGGATCCCGGTAGCCTTTGAGACAAACGGAACGGTACGGGATGCTCTCGGGTTTACCTCAAGGACATAAACTTTATCGTTCTTTACGGCATACTGGATGTTCATAAGGCCCACTACCTTAAGTTTTTTTGCCAGCGCATAAGTGTATTCCTTGATGGTCTCAATAGTTTCCTGGGCTATTGAATACGGCGGCAGGACGCAGGCGCTGTCCCCGCTGTGTATCCCCGCCTCCTCTATGTGCTCCATTATCCCGGCTATCACGGCATCCTTTCCGTCACAGACGCAGTCAACATCCACCTCTATGGCATCCTCAAGGAATTCATCGATCAAAATGGGATGATCGGGAGAGACTTGCGAGGCGGTCTTCATATAGTTCATCAGAGAATCGTCGTCATAAACTATTTCCATCGCTCTTCCGCCAAGCACATATGAGGGACGCGCCAGCACAGGATATCCTATCTTCTGCGCAACAGCCCTTGCCTCCTCGTACGACATCGCAGTTCCGTTGCTGGGCCTTGGTATGTCCAGTTTGGCCAGCAATTTATCAAACCTTTTCCTGTCTTCTGCCATGTCTATAGAATCCGAGGAGGTCCCCAGCAGCTTGACCCCGGCTCTTTCCAGCGGCACCGCCAGTTTAAGAGGGGTCTGGCCTCCGAACTGGACGATGACCCCGATGGGCTCTTCTTTTTCGACGATGTTCATCACATCCTCAAAGGTCATCGGCTCAAAGTAGAGCCTGTCGGAAGTATCGTAGTCGGTAGATACCGTTTCCGGATTGCAGTTGACCATTATGGTCTCAAACCCGTCCTGCTTAAGAGCAAACGAGGCATGAACGCAGCAGTAGTCAAACTCAATTCCCTGCCCTATCCTGTTGGGCCCTCCTCCCAGTATCATTATCTTGGGCCGCTGTGACGGAAGAACTTCATCCTCTTTTTCATAGGTTGAATAATAATAAGGCGTATAAGCCTCAAATTCTGCGGCGCAAGTATCAACGGTCTTATAGACCGGGACGATACCGGCATCTTTTCTGACCTTTCTGACCTGAGTTTCGGACATCCTCCAGTACCTTCCTATCTGCCGGTCGGAAAAACCCATGCGCTTGGCTTCTTTGAGCGTGTCCAGGTCGCAGTCCACCACCTTATCCTTTATCCTTGCCTGCGCTTCCACTATCTGGAGGATATTGTCCAGGAACCATTTGTCTATTCTGCTCAGTTTTGCTATTTCGTCAACGGACATTCCGTTCTGGAAGGCCTGCTTTATATAGAACAGCCTCTCCGCATTGGGGATGCTCAGTTTTTCCTTGATCTTTTCTACCGGAACGGAGGTCTCAGAAATTTTTTCAAAGACCGAGAGAGCCAGTTGAGACTCGTCGACATCGCTTTTGTCCTTCTTAAGGTCGTCGAGCCCGCTCACATCGATCTCGAGCGAGCGCAGGGCCTTTTGAAGGGACTCCGTAAAGGTCCTGCCGATGGCCATGGCCTCACCCACTGACTTCATCTGCGTGTTCAGGGTCCTGTCCGCTGCCGGGAATTTTTCAAAGGTGAACCTGGGAAGCTTGGTCACCACATAGTCTATGGAAGGCTCAAAACAGGCAGGCGTCTTTTTTGTTATATCGTTGGGGATCTCGTCAAGAGAATATCCCACGGCAAGTTTGGCCGCGATCTTTGCTATGGGAAAGCCCGTGGCCTTTGACGCCAAAGCGGAGCTGCGCGAGACCCTTGGGTTCATCTCGATTATCACCACCCTGCCGTTGTCCGGATTTACCCCGAATTGTATGTTGGAGCCTCCGGTATCAACCCCTATCTCTCTTATTACAGCTATCGAATAGTTCCTCAAACGCTGGAATTCCTTATCCGTCAGGGTCTGTGCAGGCGCTACCGTAATGCTGTCTCCCGTGTGTATGCCCATCGGATCAAAGTTCTCGATAGTGCAGATTATGACCACGTTATCTTTGAGGTCCCTCATCACCTCAAGCTCGTATTCCTTCCAGCCTATTATGGATTCTTCTATCAGCACCTGACCTATCTGGCTCATGGAGACGCCCGAGGCGACGATCGTCTTTAATTCCTCAAGGTTGTACGCGATGCCTCCGCCAGAGCCGCCCATGGTGAACGCCGGCCTGATTATTGCCGGAAAACCGATATCCTCAACGGCCTTTACAGCTTCTTCAACGCTGTAGACAAAAGCGCTCTTGGACAGGTCGAGGCCGATCTTTGCCATGGCTTCCTTAAAAAGCTGTCTGTCCTCAGCTTTCTTTATCGCTTCAAGGCTTGCGCCAATAAGCTCAACCCCGTACTTCTTAAAGACGCCTTTTTCGCCCAGAGCCACCGTCACATTAAGCGCTGTCTGGCCTCCGAGGGTCGGCAGCAGCGCGTCAGGCTTTTCTGCTTCTATGATCTTTTCCACAATCTCGGGAGTAATGGGCTCTATATAGGTTCTGTCGGCAAATTCCGGATCTGTCATTATCGTGGCGGGGTTACTGTTGACGAGGACAACTTCATATCCTTCTTCTTTGAGAGCCTTGCACGCCTGGGTCCCGGAATAATCGAATTCACACGCCTGCCCTATCACTATGGGCCCGGAGCCTATCAGCATTATTTTTTTCAGGTCTGTTCTTTTTGGCATTTCAGAAGCCATTATAACACGGGGTTATATTGACCTTACGGCCGCTTATACTATAATTAGGCAAAAGGAACAGATCATGCCCATAGAAGGACTTCCCGGCTCCAACCAGCAGGCAGCCGCTGCCGGCGCCGGAGGCATAATCGGCACAGGCTTTGAAAGGACCGTCAACAAAGATAAAATAGCCAACGCCGTAGATATAAATGTTGCGGTCCCGTTCAAAAGCGTCTTTCTTGAGATGATCTCCCCGGATGCGCTTTCCGAACTTGCCAAAAAAGGAGAAAGAAAGCCCGGGGAAGGAGAATTGGATTACCTGGAAAGAATGGCCACAATAACGGAACACAAGCTTAGGGCCTCCGTAAAAAAAACCGATAAAAGCGCGGACAGATCAAAAAGAAATAATGGGGAAAAGAAAGAAGAAAAGGAAGAAGCCCCGAAACTTGCCCCGGCGGAATACATCACCTCAATAGACAACATAAAGAAAGTGAAGACCGATCTGGTAAGGGATTACATCGGACTTTCCGCAAAACAAATGACCGCAAGGTCCGACAAGGAAAAGAACGAATTAGATATCATGGTGCGCTCGGCCGAAGCCGCTCTAATTGAGGCCGGCCTTACGATAAACGATATCCGGTATCTGGATTATAAAACGCAAGAGATACTAAAGCGCGTCTTCCTGCTGGCGATAAAAGACCGGTTCATGATCTCACTCAGCAGTCCTGCCGACATGGCGGACTATCTTGTAAAGACGGACAAACCGGCCTCTGCCATAGACTATCTGTCCTTACTAGAAAAAGACTTTGTCTCTGTAGTCGATATCGCGGCCCTGATGAAAAAATACAGCCTCGGCGACCTCATCAGCATATCGGATTTCATAAAAGTGGACATAAAATACTGGATAGACAGTTTCAACAA
>CAYUCV010000023.1:3730-8854 GCA_964443545.1 uncultured bacterium | reverse complement strand
ATTACCAGCACCTTTGCAAGTCTTTTCTTTGCTATTGCCTGAAATGACAGGAGTTGGTCCGGTGATGGATTATGCTTGCCCCCTCTCTGAGGAGTTGCCGGCTGCAAAACAAGAGGAACGGAGCTTTCCACCCTCTCTATCAAAGCGCACATATCATCGATCTCCTTGGGCAGGGTGTCTTTTGTGACCACGGCTTTGACGAATACATTTTTAAAGAGCGCTGTCTCCAGGAATTTTTCGTGCTCTTTAAAATAGGAAGCGCAGCCTGTTGCAGAAGGCAGTTTTATGTCCATGGCTACAATATCTACAAGGTCCAATATCTCCGCAAGATGGTCCGGCAGAGTGCCGTTGGTCTCAAGATACTTCTTCAGTTTCAGTTTCGGGAGCAGTTCCTTCAAAAAGTCCACCTGCAACAGAGGCTCTCCCCCGGTTATACTGACGGAGTGGAACAGTTTTGGGTTTGTCAAAAAAGCCTCGACCGCTTTAACAACGCTCTCAACATCCAAAGGCTGCGAAAAATCCGTTTTGAGTTTTTGGCTTTGAATTTGTTTAGGATTTAGGGTTTGGAGCTTAGGATCTATCCCCTGCGTATCACAATATTCACACGACAGATTGCATCCAGTAAACCTGACAAAGACCTGCCGTTCCCCGACATACAAGCCTTCACCCTGGACGCTCTGGAATATTGATGAGATCTGGCCTAAAGCGGTCATCTGGTAAATTCTTTGCTTACTACCTGGCCGGGAGAACCTCCGCCATAAACGAGTTCGGATCCGGAGTATATTTTAACGGCTCCCGCATTGCCTATCTTGACCGTGGCGCTGTTTTTGGCTTCTAGAGTTTTTGAGGCGCCTTCATAATAGACCCCCTCAAAGGCTAAGGCGCCGTCTGCATATGCCCTGATCCAGGACCTTCCGCTAACTTCCAGCCTGAGCAAAAGGCCCTCGTTCTTTAAAACTAGTGGTTTTGCCGCCTGCTTATTATTGGGACCGGAACTATTGAGCAAAGACAACACCCCCCAGGACATAAAAAAGACAAGAAGGACCGCAAGTACTGCTGTGACCCCGTACTTATAATAGTTTTCGGGCAGCGCAGGCTGTGTTCTTTTTTGCTTGGCCGCAACAACAACGGGAGGGTGCTTCTTTGTCCTTTTTCTGAACTCGGAAAGCACGAGCCTTGGATCAAGGCCAAGATAATCGGCATAGATCTGAAGAAAGCCCTTTGCCACGATCTCGTTGGGGATCCTCGAAAATTCATTTGCCTCTATTGCGGCAAGGTAGGGCTTTGAGATCTTGGTGTCCTTGGCAGCCTTGTCCAGGGACAGCTCTTTGGCCGTCCTTTTGTCCCTGAATGACTGGCCTATGTCAAAATGTGTTTCGCTCACTGCGCTGCTTCTTCTAAGCGGCTATCCTGCGACTGGCCCATCAACAGCGAGAGGTCCTCTTCTATGGGCGGCAGGTCGCTTAAGTCGTTGAGCCCGAAATGCTTGAGAAAGTCTACTGTTGTTGAATACAGTATGGGCCTTCCCGGAGCCTCGCTCCTGCCGCTTTCCCTGATCAGGTTCTTATCCAGAAGGGATTTTATGGGGCTGTCGGACATCACGCCTCGTATCCTCTCTATGTCTATCTTGGTCGCCGGTTGCCTGTAAGCAATGATCGAGAGCGTTTCAAGCGCCTGTTTAGATAGAGATACGGACACGGGAGAATTTAGGAACTTGTCGATAAAGTCGCTGTACTGGGGCCTGGTAGCAATTATATAGCCGTTGGCAACTTTTATCACTTGAAGCGGTCTGCTTTCATACTCCAGAGCTATTTCGTCCAAAAGCCTTGCGGCTTCCGACTCCTCATATCCTGTCACAAGGCTGATCTCGCCCGGGCTGACTGGTTTTTTTGTCACGAACAGCAGGGATTCTACAACTGACCTCCTGTCATCTGAGGAGTGGGTTTGCATCAGGATACCTCCTGCCTTGGCACCCTGGGAAAGATCTGTATGGAGCCGAACCTCATGTCCTGCTTGATCAAAACGGCCTTCTGCCTCATCAGTTCAAGGACGGCAAGAAAAGTAACTATTGTCTCAAGTCTTGATCTTTTATCGAAAAGGTCCTCAAAGGCCAGAGAGGAAGGAGAAAGTGTTAGTTTGTCCAGGATCTGGTTGATCCTTTCCTCTACCGTCACGATCTCGTCCACGATCTCGTAACCGCTCCCTGAGCTCTTGGCCGAAAGCCAGATCTTTCTGAAAGCCGCGGTAAGGTCGCTTATTGCCACATCCGACAAAAAGACGCTGACCTGCTGGGGGCCTTTTTCCTCCGTCCTAAAACGGTGATAGATCTTTGAAAACAGCTCTTTCCTTTCTTTAAGAACGGCGGAGCGGTCCTTAAAGACCTTGTAGAGGGCCAGATGGTCAACCAGGCAGGATTCTATCTCTTCCACCTCGGGGCTCTCGTCCTCAACGGGCAGCAGCCCCTTGGACTTTCTCTCTATAAGATAGGCAGCTATAAGGAGAAACTCGGAAGCGACAGAAACATCCATTTGCGGCAGGCAGGCAAGGTATTCCAGATACTGGGCGGTCACCTTGGCAAGGCACACTTCCAAAACTTCCATTGAGCGCTTCTCTATCATCGTGAGAAGTTCTTCAAAATGGCCTTCGTAATTGTCCAGCTTGACGCTGAAGGACGAAAGAGCCGATATTTCATCCTCGGCCGGGATATAGGTCCTGGCACTTTTGTAGCCTTCGTTCTCGAGCTGTTGTATTATCTGCAATCAAGTCTCCTCTAGGTAAGGTGCATCGCCTTTTTTACTTCGGACAGAGTGCGTCTTGCCTCTTCGGAGGCTTTTTTTCTTCCTTTTTCAAGTATATCATCCACTTTTTTAGGGTCTTTTTCAAGCTCTTTTCTTTTTTCCCTCGGGCCTTCCAGGACTCTTACAAGTATCTCAGCCAGCTGTTTTTTGCACTCAACGCAGCCTATCGCTCCGGCCCTGCATTTTTCCCCGATCTCCTGTGAAACCTCTTTGCCGTAGATCTTGTAGTAAGAATGCACCACGCATACTTCCGGATGCCCGGGGTCGTCCTTTTTTATCCTTGCCGGATCTGTTACGGCAAGAGAGACCTTTTTTCTGATCTCATCCGGATGATCCGACAGGGCTATGGAGTTGCCGTAGCTTTTGCTCATCTTTCTTCCGTCAAGCCCCGGGATCACGGGAAAGTTTGTCAGCATCTCTTTGGGCTCGGGAAAGACCTCTCTGTAAAGATTGTTAAACCTGCGCGCGATCTCCCTTGTAAGTTCAAGATGGGGCAGCTGGTCCTGCCCGACCGGGACGAACTCCGCTTTATAGATCAGGATATCAGCGGCCTGGAGCACGGGATATCCGAGAAACCCGTAGGTAGCAAGGTCCACCCCTTTGATCTCTTCTATCTTGCTCTTGTAAGTCGGGACCCTCTCCAGCCATGACAGAGGCGTGATCATGGAAAAGATCAGGTGCAGTTCGCTGTGCTCCGGGACCTGGGACTGGATAAAAAGAGTGGCTTTGTCCGGGTCTATCCCCGCGGACAATAGGTCAACGGCAAGGTCTCGGATGCTCTTTGCAAAGTCCTTTGTGTTCGAATATCCGGTGGTAAGAGCGTGCAGGTCGGCAATAAAGAACAGGGATTCGTGCTTGTTCTGCAGGGCGGCCCAGTTGCTGACAGCCCCTGTCAGATTCCCAAGATGTAGCTTTCCCGAGGGCTGTATCCCGGATAATATCCTTGCCATGTTTTGAGTGGATTATATCACAGATCCGGAGGTATTTCCAAATATCTCAGAGTAAATTCTCCGACCTCCTTAAAGACGGGGGCCGCCACGGTGGCCCCCCATATGGAGCCTTTGGGATGGTCAAACACAACGATTATCGCCACGCGCGGCTCAGCAGAAGGAACAAACCCCACGATAGACGCGATAAAGTTGTTGCTGCTCATGGGTATGTAACCGCCTCCCGCGACCGGCTTTTGCGCCGTGCCCGTCTTGACCGCGCTTGAATACTGAGATAATTTTGCCTTGTGTCCGGTGCCGTGGTCCATAAGAACCACGCCCCTCATTAGGTCTTTGACCTTTTCCGCCGTCTTATCCGAGACAACCCTCCTGACCTGTTCCGGGGAGGTGGTCCTGACAACGGTTTTGTCGGAACTCTCTATTCTGGCCACCACACTGGGCCGCAGCAGCACACCGGAGTTTGCGATCGCAGAAACCGCGGCAAGCAGCTGCAGCGGGGTCACCGCCAGCGTCTGGCCAAAGCTTATCATCGCTTCGGCGCTTTTGTGCCAGTATTTTGGCACCGGGACAAGCCCTTTTGCTTCTCCCGGAAAACCCACTCCGGTCTTTTCGCCAAAACCGAAGGACTTTATCTGGGCATAGAACTTTTCTTTGCCGACCTTAAGGCTGACATGAGTTGCTCCTGTATTTAGGGATTCAGCTATAACATCCCTCAGAGTAGGGTCCTTTGCCTTTACGGCATGGGAATTGCTGATGATGCGCCCCCCCACTTCGATCTTTGCCGGACATGGAATGCGGGAATCCGGCTCAAAAAGCCCCTCCTGTATCCCGGCCGCGGCCGTTATAACCTTGAATGTGGAGCCTGGCTCATACATGTCGGTCACCGGCCTCAGCTTCCAGTTCTTGACAGGTGAAGCCGATGGATTATTGGGATCAAAATCCGGCCAGCTCGCGACCGCGATCAGCTCTCCACTCCTTATATCCATAACAGCAATGGAAGCGGTGTCAGGATGATATTTGTCGACTGCCTTTTTAAGTTCCCTTTCGGCGACATACTGTATCGGCTCGTCAATCGTCAGATAAATGTCCATCCCGTCGGTCGGCTTCTGTATCTCTTTCGTGGTGCCGATGGCTATCTGTTTGCCTCTGACATCCTTTTCAAAGATGTACTGGCCCTCCACCCCTCTGAGGTACTTGTCCATTCCGTACTCAATGCCGGAGAGCCCGTCATTGTCAAGCCCGACAGTGCCTATCAGCTGCGAAGCAAAAGTTCCTTTTGGATAAACCCTCTTCTTTTCCTTGAAGATGTCTATTGCAGTGCTGTTGATGCTCCTCGCCTGGTCCGTTCTGTTCTTTTCGGTCTTTCTAATGAGCCAGAA
>CAYUCV010000023.1:0-3630 GCA_964443545.1 uncultured bacterium | reverse complement strand
TTATATCCCTTTCCTGCAGGGAATTCTGAAGTGCGAATGCGCTCAACTGTCCTCTTGTAGAAAGCTCTTTAACATCCTCTGAGGAAACCAATTTCTTTTCTGCGCAGAAGGCGGCAAGTTTATTTATCTCCGTATCGATCTGTGTAAGCGATGGGCCCGATAGCTCCGCAAGTATCTCTGCAGCCTCTTTTTCCGCCGCCAGGCCGGTCTCTTTGAACCTGTCCCTTACCCAGGAGGCCAGCTGCGCCTGTTCCCATTCCCTGAACTGCCTGAATTCCCTAACCTTTCCCTTCTGGGCAAAGAACTTGTAGAGCCGGCTTCTTTTGTCGATATTTTTTGCGGCACAGACAAAAAGAACCTCCTGCGGCAGCTTAGAGAGGGCTTTTATCAGCTCTTCGGTTCCGTCATTTTTGGAAGCGGCGTTTTCGTCGTCATCAGATTCTCCTCCGTCCTCGGCCTCCGTCTTCTTTCTTCCTGCAGGCCATCTTAAAAGGATCATCTTTTTTGGAGAGAACATCGAAACCCCCGCGAGTTCGGCCAGAAGCCCGGGCTCTCCTATTCTGCCTGCTTCCAGCACCTGAAAACCCATTCCCGGGTCCCCGCTTCCAAGATGTTTCGTTTTTAGGGTCTCTATCTCTTCGCGGATCAGCAGCTCCTCGTCTCCGTATAAAAGATAAAGGTTGTTCTTTTGAGAAGGCATTGTCCCTAATTATAGAATATCCGCAAAGGTTTTTCTCTCGCCTGCTATCGTAGTGCTCCTGCCGTGCCCGGGATATACTTTTACATCATCCGGAAGAGCCAGTATCTTTATCAGGGAAGCGGCCATCTGATCTTCTGAGCCCAGAGGAAGGTCCACCCTGCCGCAATCCCGGAAAAAAAGAGTATCACCGGAAAAGAGGGTCTTTTCGCTTTCTATGTATAGGCAGACGCCCCCGGGAGTATGTCCGGGAGTGTGGATCACCTTTATCTTAAGGCCGGCAGCCTCTATAGTTTGTCCATCCTCATAACAGGATAAGCCGTTTAACGGCACCGCGCAAAAGCCCAGCAGCGGCGCAAGCTTTGGAACATCTCCGGACACAAGAAAGAGGTCTTCTTTGTGGATGTATACGGGTTTATTTGCCGCGCAGACAAGGTTAGGTATAGCAGTAACATGGTCGTAATGCCCGTGGGTAAGGAATACTGCCTCGGGAACAAGTCCGTTTTTTTTCAATTCGGCACAGAGCTTTTCGGGCTCCTCACCGGGATCGATAACTGCCGCGTTACCGGAGATACCATCAGTAACGATATAGCAATTCGTTCTGATGGGGCCGACCTCTATGGCATATATCTTCATTATTACAATGATAACATCCGCCCGGCAAAAGAAACAAAGATGTTAGGCTGTTAGTTACCTCAAAGGCCCCAGTAAGAAGGGAGCTGGAAGGGATAAACATATTCCCGGCAGTTTGAGAAAGTACCTTCGATGATAGCCATCGCATCAAGAGCAATGACCAGTTCTTCGTTGGTCGGGACCACCCATATGGGCATCGAGGAATCAGTCCGCGATATAAGGACAGGGTACTTAGGCCTAAAGGCGTCTCTGTTGGCCTCCTCATCCAGAAGTATGCCAAACGGCCTGCCCTCAAGCCCCTGGAGGGTCCGGCTCCTGGTTCCGTGGTTATTCTCTCCGGCTCCGGCTGTAAAGACCAGGCCGTCCACCCTTCCCAGGCTCGCCATCATTGAACCCAGAGACCTTCTTATCATATGGGTCTCAACACTGCGCGCAAGCTCGCACCGAGAGTCCGAACCTTCTTTTTCTGCGATCTCATCTATTGCCACCCTGTCGCTGGAATATCCCGACAAGCCCAAAAGCCCGGATTTTTTGTTGAGTATCTCGTCAAGTCCCTCCGGGGTCAGGTCCGGAATGGAGTCGATCAGATATTTAAAGATACCGGAATCAAGCGACCCGGACCTTGTTCCCATGAGCGGCCCTTCATTGGGAGTAAGTCCCATTGTTGTATCTATGGACAGGCCTCCCCTGACAGCGCAAAGACTTGAGCCGTTGCCAAGATGCAGCGTGACAAGGTTAACATCCTTAATGTCCGCCCCCATCATGACCGCGGCCACCCTTGACACATAAAGGTGGGAAGTGCCGTGAAAGCCGTACCGTCTTACGCCAAGATCGCCCCTAAAGTTAAGCGGAAGGCCGTATGTGTAGGCAGCCTCCGGCATGGTCTGATGGAATGCGGTATCGAATACGGCTACCTGCGGGACTCCGGGAAAGAGCTGCCTTGCTGCCCTGATACCGGTAAGGTTGGCAGGATTATGCAGAGGAGCAAGGGGGATAAGTTTCTCTATCGCGCTTTCAACTGCATCATCTATCGGAACGGAACAGGTAAAAGAACTCCCCCCGTGAACCACTCTATGGCCAACTCCTGTAAGAGTGTCAACGCTTATATCATGAACGCTTAACTCATTTACTATATGAGAAAGCGCCTCATTATGGTCCGGCGCTATACAATCCCACTCTCTCTTTGCCGGCAGGGACATTTTATATACAGCGTCCCTTCCTATCTCGGTCATGTTCCCTGCCGCTACAGCTGTCCCGCCTCTGAATAACTGGTATTTAAGTGATGAACTTCCGGCATTCAGGACAAGAACCGTTTTTTCAGTTAGAGACATCTTTGCGCTACTCCCATTTGCATGGCTTATCTGTTGGATTCATCGTTAAGAAAGACCTGTGATTTCAAGGAGCATCAGCAAAACCAAAAATTGTTGGGGAAGCATCCTGGCATCCAAGACCATATATAAGCCCGCGGTCAGGATTGAACTGACGACCTGCGGTTTACGATACCGCTGCTCTACCAGCTGAGCTACACGGGCCTGTCGACTCGTCGCTGCGCTCCTCGCTCGGGGCAAACCTGTCTGTTCGGCAAAAAGTCCCTATCCGATCGTCTCTTTGACCGTCTGTCTCAGCTCTTCCAGATCGAACAGCTTGACTATAAAGGAATTCACTCCCAGAGCGATAGCTTTTTCCTTGTCGATCGGCTCATCCTTCGCGGTAAGCATTATGATAGGTATGCCAAAGGTGTCTTTGTTGGTCTTCAATTTTTCCGCGGTCCCAAAACCGTCCAGATTCGGCATCATTATGTCAAGGATAATAAGGTCCGGTTTCTCGGCAAGCGCTTTTTCAAAACCCTCCCTGCCGTCGGCGGCTTCAAGTATCTGATATCCCTCGTTCTCAAGGATGGCCCTGAGTATCTGCCTGATGTCCTTTTCATCATCTATCAGAAGGATCCTTTTTTGCATGGCCTATCCTCCTTAGCTTTTAGCCCGCGGTCAGGTTTGAACTGACGACCTGCGGTTTACAAAACCGCTGCTCTACCGCTGAGCTACACGGGCCAAAAATGCCGCAGGGCGGAATTGAACCGCCGACACATAGCTTTTCAGGCTACTGCTCTACCAACTGAGCTACCGCGGCACTTCAAATAAAAAAACGGGCCCGAAGGGATTTGAACCCTCGATCTCATGCGTGACAGGCATGCGTGTTAGACCAGGCTACACCACGGGCCCCCATTTGAGCCACCCGCGACTCGAACGCGGCACCACTTGCTTAAAAGGCAAGTGCTCTACCTGATGAGCTAGTGGCTC
>CAYUCV010000022.1:0-16064 GCA_964443545.1 uncultured bacterium | reverse complement strand
TCACAAAAGGCTTCAAAAAGGACCGCGACGCGCGGCTTGTCATAAACGAGGTCTCCGCCGCAGTTTACAGACGCTACAGATAGACCGACCTCGTTCTTTGCTCTAAAAATAGGATATAATTGTAATATGAAGCTTCCCAAAATAGCATTATTTGCGGTCTTTGCCGCGGCGGCGGTTGCGGCAGTATTTACCGGCGGCACCAATACTCCGGTGGCCGGCTCCGGACTCGAAACAAAGGTCCTGGAGTTCGCGCTTAAGCATCCCGGGCAGGACTCTCTTGTTGTCTCAAAGTCCAGGCATCTGATCTTTTATAACCGCGGCGGCCTCCCGGTAAGAAGAGCCTGGCACAAAGGGTTTGACATAGAATTCCCGGCGCCTGTTGCCATCGGCTCGGGAGGCATCAACGAGACCCCCGAAGGCGAATACTACATCTGCCAGAAGAACCCCAACAGCCGCTACACTCTTTTTCTCGGCATCAGCTGGCCCAGCGTTGCAGTAGCCAACAGAGCGCTTGAGCTGGGACATAGATTGAGCGTTTCGGACTACAGGCGTATCGTATCGGCCAATCTGCTCCGGCAGGCACCGCCCTGGGACACGCCTCTGGGAGGGACCTATGGCATTCATGGGGCGCCCACCTATATGAAGCCTGCTGTTGATGCCATGGAAAGAAGAGACCCAAGCCTTATCAGGGTGACAAAAAGCGACAATACCCGCGGATGCATAGCCGTAGAGCACAGGGTTTTACGGTACCTTTATGCCAATATTGACGAGGGTACACCGATCCTCATTCTGAATTAGGACTGCAGATAACATGAAGAACAAGAAATTTTCCCTGACGGCAGAAACTGCAGCCGCAGGTGCAAGGCTGGACAAGTACCTCAAGAAAAAATACCCCGGACTTAAGCGCAAGGATATCAAAGAATCCATAAAGGCCGGCTATGTGCTCGTTAACGACAGCAATGTCAGGCCTGATAGGGCCCTTGAGGAAAACGACAAGATAGAGGGTCTTGTAAAACCCGCCTCAAGCATACTCATTGCTCCCAACGAGGAACTGGACCTTGATGTTCAGTTTGAAAACGATGAGTTTCTCATCATCAATAAGCCCGCGGGGCTTTCTTCCACTCCCGACAGGCTTCATAAAAAGAACTCCCTTATCAGTGCACTTCTTGGCAAATATCCTAAGATGACAAAGGAATTTGCGGGAGTTGCTTACCTTGGGCTTGTCCACCGGCTTGATAAGCGTGCTTCGGGACTGATAATGACGGCAAAGACCCTAAAGGCGTTCAAAGGTCTCTGCAAGTTGATGAAAGAGGGCGGGGTTCAGAAAAAATATCTTGTCATAGCGCAGGGCAACTTTGAGTCCGATCTTGGTACCATAGATACTCCTCTCAGAAAGGTCAAAGAGGGTTTTCTGGTAAGGACCGTGGCCTCAGAGGCAGCCGAGAAGGGCTCAAAGAGATCGGTCACGATATACAGGGTCCTGAAAAGGCTGAGTGGCGCGGCCTACCTGGAAGTTGAGATAAAGACCGGGCGGACCCACCAGATAAGGGCGCATCTGTCTTCCATAGGTCATCCAGTTATCGGGGATGTTTTTTACGGATTCGACAAAAAAGCTTTTTCCCCAAAATACCGGCTGGAAAAGAACGAGATCTTTCTTCACGCCTGCAGCCTCGCATTTGAATACGGCAATGCTTCCCACTATTTTAAATGCGAAGCCCCGTCAAAGTTTGGCAGGTTGATGTCAGCCCTGGAGGCTTGAACATGGGTTTTTGCATGAACTGCGACAACAGACACGGCTCTAGTACCTGTAGCTCTTTCTCCGCACGGGCCTCCTGCTAAAACTCCTCGAGGGGGCGCTGAAAAATTCCGAAGCTTTGATGTCCGGATGCTTTGCTATGGGAAGGCTCTTTTTCATTACTCTTTCAATATTGCGGACATCGCCCCTCTGGTCAGGCGTGGCAAAGGAAATAGCCCTTCCTTCGTGCCCGGCTCGTCCGGTCCTTCCTATGCGGTGGACATAATTTTCCGAGTCGTCGGGCAGGTCATAGTTGATAACAAGCTCGATCCCTTTAACATCGATGCCTCTGGCTGCGATATCAGTTGCCACCATTATCCTGAATTTTCCGTTCTTAAAGCCCTCCAGGGCCTGTCTGCGCTGTGCCAGGGACCTGTCCGAATGGGTCTCTGCTGCGTTTATTCCGAGAGCTCTGAGCCCCATGGTGATCCTGGAAACGCCTCTTTTGGTCCTGCCAAAGATGAGCACGGTGCCCCGGTACTGGTTGAGCAGCTTAAGCAGGAGGGGCATCTTTTCCTCTTTCCTTATTATGAACAGCTGCTGTACCACATTCTTTGCCGCTGTTCCGGAGGGCGCTATCTCAATGCTGACGGGAAGCTTCATGTGGGAGGAGGCTATCTTCATTATGTTGTCGGGTATGGTGGCGGAAAAGAGCATCGTCTGCCTGTTCTGCGGCAGATGGGGCAGTATCCTGTTTATCTGGGGGGCAAAGCCCATGTCCAGCATGCGGTCGGCTTCGTCCAGCACTATTACGCTCACATCCCTCAGACGCACGGTGTTCTGGTTCATGTGGTCAAGCATGCGGCCGGGGGTTGCAATGATCACGCTTGGGTTCATCCTCAGAGCCTTTACCTGCATGTACATGGAAGCCCCGCCGATTAGGCAGGCCGTCTTCATTCCAAAAGGGATGGCGATCTTTTTTATGGTCTCTTCCACCTGCAGGGCAAGTTCCCTTGTCGGGACCAGCACCAGGCCTTTTCCGCTTGACTGCGCCAGCCTCTGTATCATGGGGATGCCAAAGGCAAGTGTCTTTCCCGTTCCCGTCTGGGCAACCCCGATAACATCCTGTCCGTCTATGGCCATGGGGATTGCCTTGTACTGTATCGGGGTGGGGGTCTTGAATTTTAGCCTGTCCAGAAGGTCCAGTATCCTTGGGGCGATGCCCAGACCGTAAAAATTTTGGTGATTGTTTTGCGAGTCCATTATTTTATTATAGCAGTAATTCTCTTATTGAAGGAATCCAACCTCGGATCATAAAGGATTCAGCAGCTTTTTATTATGCCATCCTCAAATAAAATCATTTACCTGTTAAGTCCTTTGTTGTATAATTTCTAAAACCTTTCCGAAAGGACATATCTATGACCGCAGAACTTGCCCAGATAGTCAGCCAGAGTCCCGAGGTCCTGGTCTTTTTGTCCCTTGCTCTCGGCTATCTTGTCGGAAAGCTTAAGTTCAAGGGGTTCAGCCTTGGAGCCACGGCTTCGGTCCTGCTTATTGCCATGGTCCTGGGACAGTTTTCATCCGGTGTTCCTACGATACTTAAGGACATAGCTTTTTCCCTGTTCGCCTTCTGTATAGGCTACCAGGTGGGGCCGCAGTTCTTTGGCAGTTTAAAAAAGGAAGGGCTTAATTACCTGCTGCTGGCGCTTTTTGTGGCGCTTATAGGACTGGGTACGGCTGTTTTGCTGGGCAAAGCAATGTACTACGACAAAGGCACCACGGCCGGGTTGTTTGCCGGAGCCATGACCCAGTCCGCGGTCATAGGAACAGCAACCGGGGCCGTGGAACACCTTCCCATAAGCGAGGGCGAAAAACAAAAGCTGGACAACAATATAGCGGTATCGTATGCAATCACTTATCTGTTTGGTACGGTCGGCGTCATTCTTTTGTTCAAACTGCTTCCGGGCTTTATGGGGATAAACCTCAAGAAAGAGGCAAAGACCCTGGAAGAAAAAATGGGAGCCTCGTCAGGGCCGGGCAGCGATCCGGACCTTTTTTCCTGGTCAAAGATAGCGGGACTGCGCGCCTATCTTGTGGAAAATAAAGACCTTGCGGGGCGCACAGTAGCGGAAGCGCAGTTCCCGCAGAGGGCCGAAATAGATAAGATAAAAAGGGGTGCTGCACTGATGGATGCCCTGCCCGATACAAGAATAGAAGCCTCCGATATACTCCTGGTGGCGGGAGGACGCGCAGCGCTCTGCGGGGTTGGGGCGTTGATAGGTAAAGAGGTTGACACTTCTTCCGTAGCGGAAATAGTGGGGGAGATACTGGAAGTATGTGTGCTTGATCCGAAAGTCATCGGCAGAACGCTTGGAGAAATAGCCAACGAGCCTTTTGTTAGGGGGGTTTTTCTTGTAAGAATGACCAGACAGGGGATGGAACTTCCAATTACAAGGGATACTGTAATAAACAATTCCGATGTGGTCCAGATAGTGGGGACAAAAGAAGCAGTGGACAGGGCCGCCGAAAAGATCGGTTATCCCATGCGGCACACTCCCGTTACCGACCTGGTCATGGTCGGGGCCGGTTGTGTGATCGGCACTTTGATCGGTTCTTTTGTGCTTCCCGTAGCCGGCATCCCCATTACTCTTGGTGTGGGAGGAGGAGTTCTTGTCGCGGGACTGTTTGCGGGCTGGTTACGGAGCAAGCATCCCACCTTTGGCCAGATGCCGGACGCGGCTCAGTGGCTGCTATCTGACCTGGGGCTTACGCTTTTTGTGGCCTGTATAGGGCTCACCAGCGGAAAGCAGGCCCTGGCTGCCATTGCGGCCAACGGCCTTTCGGTTTTTTTGTCGGGGATCGTGCTTGCGATAGTTCCCATACTTCTTGGCGTGGTGTTTGGCAGGTACATTCTCAAGATGAACCCTGTCCTGCTTTTGGGCGGCCTGATGGGCTCCCGCGTTATTCCTCCGGCGCTTGCTGCTCTCCAGGAGGATGCCCAGAGCAAAGTGATGTCGCTTGGCTTTGCCGCTCCTTTTGCTTTTGCCAATGTGTTCCTTACCGTTATGGGCAGCGTTATTATAAACCTGATGTGAGGAAAATATGAAAGAACCAATAAGCCTCTCTATTTTTGAACTGTTCAAGATAGGACCTGGCCCGTCCAGTTCGCACACAATAGCCCCGATGAGAGCGGCGGCGGACTTTGTAAAAAGCATCCAGGAACTACCTGAAGAAACGGAATCCTCTGTCGATAAACTTGAGGTACACCTGTTCGGCTCTTTGAGCGCCACGGGAAAGGGGCATGCCACCGATTTTGCGGTTACCGCGGGGCTTATCGGGCAGGCTCCGGATACCTGCGACCCGGATATTATTGAAAAACTCAGAAAAGCCGGGGACAAACCCTATTCCATGAAGATAGGGCAGTCCCAGGTTAACTTTACCCCCAAAGACATCATTTTTGACGCGGTAGAGCATTCCTTCCCTTTTCAGAACACGCTTATCTTTAGGCTGCTGTCAAAAGGAAAACCGGTCTTTGAAAAAGAGTATTATTCAACAGGTGGAGGCTTTATCAAATGGAAGGGCCAGGGGGGTCAGGGAGCGGCCTCTCCTGTTCACAAATATTCCAACATGAAAGAATTCATAGCCCTCTGTGAGGATAAAAAAAAGGACCTTGTCGCCGTAATGCTCGAGAACGAGCAGGCCGTATCGGGGCTGAAGAAGGAAGCGATAGAAAAGAAACTTGATACCATTATCGATGTAATGCTTGACAGCGTTGACCGGGGCTTAAAGAGCGAAGGGACCCTTGACGGGCCGCTAGGGCTTCAAAAAAAAGCAAAATCACTGTACAGCCGGCACAATGCCCCCGAGCATCTTCCCGGAAGTTTCATTGCTCTGCTCAGCTCTTTTGCGATAGCGGCGGCCGAAGAGAACGCCTCATACCACAAAGTGGTGACAGCCCCCACGCTTGGTTCTGCCGGAGTGATACCGGCGGCGCTTTATGCGGCCCATCATCATTTTAAGATCTCCAGAAAAAAACTAAGAGAGGCCATGCTGGCGGCCGCTCTCATAGGTTTTATCTGCAAGCAAAATGCCTCTCTTGCCGGGGCCGAGGTCGGCTGCCAGGGCGAGATAGGGGTTGCAACGGCGATGGCCGCGGCTCTTGCCGCCTACACCAACAACCACGATATCCATGTGATAGCCAACGCCGCCGAGATAGCGCTCGAGCACTGCCTTGGCTGGACCTGCGATCCTGTCGGCGGCTATGTCCAGATACCGTGCATAGAAAGGAACGCTATCGGGGCTGTCCATGCCTTTAACGCCTATATCCTTGCCACGGCAGGGGACCCCAAAAAGCAGAGGGTGGGGTTTGACGAAACGGTCGAGGCCATGCTTGAGACGGGAAAAGACATGTGCGGAAAATACAAAGAGACCTCATTGGGAGGCCTTGCAGTCTGCGTGGCGGTTCCCAACTGCTGAAATAAATAAAACCAAAGGAGATCGTTAATGGACGCTATACTTGGAATGTCGGCTAGGATACTGATCTATTTGTTCATCCTGGCCAATCTTTTCGGGACAGGCCTCGGACTTACCTTAAAGGAGATCTTCGAGTCCGTAAAAGAGATCCCTTATGTTTTAAAAGCGCTTGTTATCAATTTTGTCCTGGTGCCAGTTGCGGCCTTTTTTCTTGCCAGGGCGCTCGGGGCAGGTGAGATCCTTACCGCAGGCGTCATGATAATTGCCTGCTGCGCGGGAGAGGGGTTTTTACCCAAACTAATAAGAATGGCAAAAGGGGACCTGGCGCGCTCCATCAGCTTTATGGCTCTGGCGATGCTTTCTACGGTTGTATTAACGCCGTTCATTATTCCTCATGTCATACCCGATGTGACGATCAGTCCTTTTTCTATAGCAAAGCACCTGGTCTTTCTTATGCTTTTACCTCTTAGCCTAGGTCTTGCCATACGGGCACTAAAGCCCGCAGCGGCGCTTGCAATTGAGCCCATAGCGCTCAAATTTTCTTCAGCCTGCATTCTGGTGGCGGTGCTGCCGCTGATAGTGGTTGAGTACCGCCTCATTGTTTCTGCCTTTGGCACGGGGGTATATACTCTTGCTCTGGCCTTTACTCTTATTAACCTGGGGATAGGCTATATTTTTGGAGGCCCCGGGAAAAAGAGCCGCACCGTGCAATCCTTTGGGGCCGGCGCCCGCAATATAGCCGCGGCGCTTCTTGTGGCAGGAAGTTTTTCCGACCCAAGGGTAATGACCACGGTCCTTATAATAGGTCTGGTGATGTTTGTCGTGCTGATACTGTCGGCGCAGCTTTACGGAAAGCTACAGAAAGCTTAAAGGCTTATATAACTTTTTTGCCGACCGCCTTGTTGATCTGGGCTTTTGCGACCTCCACCTCAAAAAGAGCGTCAAGCTGGTCCGTCCAGGCCCCTGTAAGGTCCACCTGCGCGTCCAGAACATCGACATTGGTCCCGAGCCCGGACCTGTAGAGGCTGGAAGCCACTTTGTAGCTTTCCTGCGCGGAATCAACGGCCTGCTGTGCGGCAACTACGGTATCAATAGCACTTTTCAAATTTAGATAAGCGCTGTGGACTTCAAGAGCAATGTTGTTTTTTAATTGCTGCGCGTCGGAGCGCTGAGCCTCAAGGGCCTCGGATGCTTCTCTTATCCTGTTTTCCCTGCCAAAGCTGTCAAAAAGCTGCCAGGAGCCGATCCCTGCCACTTTCCATGAATTGACATCAGACTGGAAAGACGGATAGCGGGTCAACTGGCTGCCCGTGTCAGCGGACAGTTTAATATTGGGCAGATATTCGCTCTGGGACAGGCGCACCTGGTCCTCTTTGATCCCCACTTTGAGAAGAAAGGCCCTCCAGTCGGGCCTGTTCTCGTAAGCGGCAGTAATGAGCGCCGCGTAATCAGGTATATTCTTCACCGTCCCGGTAAAGCCTTCGTCCTTTAGGTTGACGGCCTGTCCCATGGGATTGCCGAGAACATTGTTAAAGGCATCATTAGAAAGGGCTATCCCATACTTTGCCTTAATAAGGTCCACATTATAGTTGGCTTCCCTTACCTTTGAGCGCAGCAGGTCCGCTTTTTTTGCAAGCCCGGCGTTAAGCATGGACTGCACCTGCTGTCTGTGGGCGGTGGCCATTTCCAGCGAATCGCCGATCAGTTTTTCCATCTTTATCGCGCGCAGAACTTGAAAGTATGCCCGTGTGGCGTCAAAGGAGACATCAATTATCTGCTGCTGCAGGGCTTCCCCGGCGGAATCAGCGCTCTTTTTTGCGATGCCGTATTCAGGGAACAGAGCCGATACAAAAACAGGCTGGGAAAGATCGGCCTTAAGGCCCGATATGGTGGCATTCTCGTTGATGCCAAAGGTGACGACCTGTGTTGTTCCTCCGCTGGAGATCTGGACCGTCTGCGGAGTTGAGTGCGCCTTGTCAAGGCTGCCGCTCAGGTTCACCTTTGGAAAAAAGGCGCTCAGTGCCTGGTTGAGCCTGGCCTGTGCGGCAGAGGCCCTCTTTTGAGAGGCCGCCACGGTCGGGTTCTGTTTTACTGCAAGGTCTACGCTTTGCGTCAGGTTAAGAGCGGCCCCCTTTGACGAGATGGCGGCCAGGACCAGCGCTGCGCACAACAATCTTTTCATTTCTTCATTTCCTTTCTTTATTAATTATTCCATCTTTTGCCTGAACTTGACCACGCTCAGCGTAAGTATAACAACGCCTATTAAGAACATCGGCCAGACATTGTACCACAGATAGTGGATGCCGACGCCTTTAAGGAACAGCTCCCTGACTATAGAAAGCATGTACCTAAGAGGGATGAAATAGGTGATGAACTGTATGACCGCCGGCATGTTCTCTATTGGGAACACAAAGCCGGAAAGCAGGAGCTGCGGGGCAGTGACCAAAAGGTTGGCCATTCCGGCCTGCCTTTCGTTGCGGGCAAAGGTGGACACGGCCACACCGGTCCCGAGCCCTGCCAAAAGGTAAACGCCGCCAAAAGCGAACAATAGAAGCACGCTGCCCCTCATCGGCACTCCGAACCACAGCGTGGCTATCAAAAAGATGACCGCCATGTCGAACATTGCCACTGCGGCAAACGGTATGAGTTTTCCCATTATCAACTCCAGCGGCCTAAGCGGGGTCACCGAGAGCATCTCCATGGTGCCCCTGGTCTTTTCCTTTACTATCGAAGAAGTGGTCAGCATCATGCTGATAAGGAGCAGCAGCTGGGCAAAAATTCCGGGGACATAAAAATAGCGGCTTTCTATGTCGGGATTGTACCAGGTCCTCATGCGGACCTCAAAGAGCGGGCTTGTATAAGGAGCAAGTCCGTGCCTGAGCAGCCGCTCATTAAAGATATCTCCCGAGGCCTGGGCCCCGATCTGGAGCACATAGGACTGGGTTATCATGGCGATAGAGGCGTTGCTGCCGTCCATGTTGACCTGGACATCCGCTGTCTGCTCGTGGGCTAGCTTTTGCCCGAATTTGTGGGGGATGTGTATCACAAGTTTTGCCCGTCCGGTGTCAAGGTAGCCTGCTATCTGCCTGCGGCTGGAAAGCGAGTAGTTAAAGTCAAAATACTCGGTGGCGCTGAACCTGCGCAGGAATTCTCTGCTTTCGTAGGTCTTGTCCTCGTCCAGGACCGCTGTCGACAGATGCTTTATATCCATGGAGGCAACATAGCCCAAAAGCAGCAGCTGCACTACCGGCATTACAAGGGCTATCAGCAGCATCCTTTTGTCCCTAAAGAGCTGCAGGGTCTCTTTCTTCATAAAGTGGAACAATCTGCTGTCAAACATCAGTCCAACCTCTTCTTGAACTTAACTATGCTCAGAACAATAAAGAACAAACTGAGAGCGGTCATGAGAACAAAGTCCTGCCAGAAGCAGAAGAGCCCGACGCCCTTAAGATAAATGGCCCGCAGTATATCGATAAAATACCGCGCGGGAACAAAAAGCGAGACCCACTGCAGCGCATAAGGCATGTTCTCTATCGGGAACCTGAACCCCGACAGAAGGATGGCCGGCAGTAGGGTTGTGATGGAGGCCATCTGGATGGCCGCCTGGCTGGTGGTGGAAGTGGTGGAGATAAAGAGCCCCAGAGCCATGGTGCCGGTCAAAAAGATGAACGAGCACAGCAGCAGCAGCAGATAACTGCCTTTGACCGGAACATTGAACATAAAATAGCCGCAGGCCGTGATAAGGAACATGTCTATGAAGATCGCGATGACATAGGGAAGGAGCTTGCCCAGCATCAGCTCGTACTTTTTTACCGGGCTTACTATTATGCTCTCTATGGTGCCCTGTTCTTTTTCGGTTATTATGGTAAGAGAGGTCAGCACCGCCGAGACTTGCATAAGGATGACCGCTATAAGGCCCGGGATGAGAAAATCCATAGAGCGCAGGTCTTCGTTATACCAGATGCGGGGAATGACATTGATAGGGGACTGTATGGGCTTACTTATGCCCCGCTGGGCGACCTTTATATTTATGAGGTCCTGGTTAAATCCCGCGGCGATAGACTGTATGTAGCCCATTGCCGACTGCGCCCACGAAGAATCGGAGCCGTCTATCAGGGCCTGGACCGTGGCTGTCTTTCTTCCCCGTATTGCCTGGCCGAACTTATGAGGGATGCTGAGCACAACCTTGGTCTTGCCCCTGTCCAGAACATCCGAGATCTCCCTGTCCGAATACAAGAACGAGTGCAGGTCAAAATATTTGTTCTGAGTGAACCGGTTTATAAAGTTGCGGCTCTCAACCGTTTTGTCCCTGTCAAGCACCGAAACGGGGATGTGCTCAACATCAAGCGTTGCCGCAAACCCGTAGAGTATGAGCATAAAGACCGGCATTATCAGCATCACGGTAAGAGAGATAGGGTCGCGGAAAAGAGTGATGAATTCCTTTTTTACTACAGCCAGCAGCCTTTTAGGGTTGATCATTTTGGAACTCATTTTTTTGCCTTTTCCAGTTCCTGGCGCTGTTTTTCTACGAGGAACACGAACACATCCTCAAGGGAAGGCCGTATCTTTTCCATCCTTTTAACTTCGAGCCCTTCTTTTGCCAGGGTGGCCTTAATGTCGCTCTCGTACTTTTCGTCGTCCACCAGCACATGCAGAAAAACCCCGTAAAGCGATACATCCCTGCTAAAAGGCTGAGCTCTCAGTGCCTCAAGGCCTTTCATCACGGGGGAAACATCTATCTCGTAGAGCGTGCTGCTCATGAGGCGGGACTTGAGGTTGGCGGGGGAGTCGCAGGCTATCATCTGTCCTGCGCTGATAAGGGCTATCCTGTCGCAGCGCTCGGCCTCGTCCATGTAATGAGTCGTCACAAGTATGGTGATACCCTTTGCAGCCAATTCGTTGATCACTATCCAGAACTTTTTCCTGGAAATGGGGTCAACCCCGCCGGTGGGCTCGTCAAGAAAAACTATCTTTGGTTCGTGGATTATGGAGCAGCCCAGCGCCAGGTGCTGCTTTACCGAAAGGGAAAGGTGCCCGGCAAGAGTGTCCTTGCTCTCGGTAAGTTCGGCCTGCTTGATTATCTTTTCCATCTGCTGTTTTCTGGTGGTCTTGTCGGTCTGGTACATACCCGCATAAAAATCGATGTTCTCTTCTATGGTAAGGTCATCGTAGAGCGAGAACTTTTGGCACATGTAGCCTATGTTCTGCTTTATCTTTGCGGATTCTTTTCCCATAAGAAAGCCGCCGACCTTTCCGACCCCGGAGGTCGGGTCCAATATCCCGCAGAGCATCCTGATGGTCGTTGTCTTTCCCGCGCCGTTGGGGCCTAAGAATCCAAAGACCTCGCCTTTCTTGACATTGAAACTGATATCGTTGACCGCGGTAAAAGCGCCGAACTTCTTGACCAGATTGTTTATCTCTATCGCGGTATCCGTCATGCGGTCTCCTCAACTGCCTTGATAAAGGCTTCTTCCAGGCTCTTGGTGCCGTAGTGATTCTTAATCTCATCCGGGGTGTCGCATTTTAAGAGCTTTCCTCCCCTGATAAGCGCGATACGGCTGCATCTTTCGGCCTCGTCCATATAGGGGGTCGTTACCACTATCGTCACATCGGTGAGTCCGTAGAGTATCCTCCAGAATTCTCTTCTTGAGATGGGGTCCACCCCCAGGGTAGGCTCATCAAGCATGATAATTTCCGGCTTGTGTATCAGGTTGCAGGCAAGCGCCAGTTTTTTCTGCATTCCGCCGGAAAGGTTGCGGCCCCTGCGCTCGGCAAATTTTGACATGCCGGTAAATTCAAGCAGCTCTTTCTTTTTTGCTTCCATCTCGGCCTTTGGTACGCCGTAGATCTCGGCAAAAAAGTTGATATTTTCGTCAACGGTCAGCTCCCCGTAAAGAGCGAACCTCTGGGGCATGTAGCCGACCCTTTCCCTTATTTCCTCTTCCTTGTCCGCTGTGTCAAACCCCAGGACCACGGCTTTTCCGGAGGTTGGGGTCATGGCGGTGGAGATAAGCCTCATCGTGGTGCTTTTGCCCGCGCCGTCGGGGCCCACCAGGCCAAAGATCTCTCCTTTGCGTATCTCAAGGTCCAGTTCGTTAACGGCGATGTTGCTTCCGAACTTCTTGGTAAGTTTTTTTGTCTCGATCGCTAGTTGCATATGAACTTGCCGTCGGCAGGCATGCCGGGCTTTAGGTCATGGTCGCCATTGGGTATCAGTGCTTTTATCTTGTACACATATGTGGTGCGCTCTTCCTGGGTCTGGATGGGCTTGGGAGTAAATTCTTCCTTCTTGGAAATATAGGAGACTTTCCCCATGAACTTCTTTCTTGGCAGCGAATCGACCGTTACTTCTACCGGCATTCCCAGTTTAAGTTTGCCCACGACCTTTTCGCCTACATATAGATACAGCTTAACCTCGTCAAGATTTGCCATTGTGGCAATGGGAGAGCCCGGTACCACAAGTTCGCCCATTTCTACAGCCTTGGACAGTATCGAGCCCTTTATCGGGGCGGTTATGGTGGTGTAGGAGAGCTGGTTCTGCGCCAGGGTAAGCGCGGCGGAGGCGGCCTCAAAATTGTGCTTTGCGGTGTCAAGCTGGTCGGCGCTTATAGAGTTGTCGGCAAACGCGCTTTTGTTGCGCTGGTATTCTTTTTTTGCCAGGGCATATTTGGCCTTGGCGCTGTCAAGTGAGGCCTGATAATCCTGCTTTTCTACCTCGGCCAGGACATCGTTTGAGGCAACATCGGAGCCCTCGTCAATATTCAAATGTATTATGCGGCCGGTCACCTTGCTGCTTACCACGACCTCGGTCACCTCTATAGTGCCGCTGCCGTAGATGCCGCTTTTCATGTACCTCTGGGCAAAGAACACAAAATAGCCGGCCGCGATGATGACCGCAAGCAGGACCCCGCCTATCAATAATTTCTTGTTCATGCAAATCCCCTCCTTGATTTAGAGTGAAACAAAAACTTTCACTTTGCCAATATTATAACAAAGGAGTGGATTATTACAAGAAATTTTCGCCGGGAATATCAGTTCAGGCGTTTTTCTTTTTGTCGAGTTTGTCCAGTTTGAGGAGTTTGACCCCAAAGTAGACAACGAACGCGATCACGGTAAAATCTATGAACACGCTTATAAGGTCCCCGTAAAGGATCTTTGCGGAGCCGATGTCAAGGGATGCCTCTTTTAGCCCGGCGGTCATTCCCAGGGCAAGCCCGAGTATGGGATTGACAATGTCAGTAATTATCGCTGTTACCAGTTTGGAGACCGCCCCTCCCAGAATGAACCCCACCGCCAGCCCCACAACTCCCTGCTCCCTGATAAAGTCCAGAAATCCTTTCATGCTGTGCCTCCTTTGATCTGTTGAACTGCCAGGATACAATCTTACAGGTTATTTTCCGATTCTTCAATACGATTCCCTCACTTCTTAAGGCCCTGTGATAGAATTGTCAACAAAAAGCTATGGGAAGGATGTTATGGCGGATATCAAGCTCGGGAACATGAAAATGTATTATGAGGTTTGCGGAAAAGGCGAACCTCTCTTGCTTATTGCCGGTCTTGCCTCCGACTCCTCAAGCTGGGGAGGCGTAATAAAAGACCTTTCCTCAAATTTTACAACAGTGATATTTGACAACCGCGGCTGCGGAAGGAGCAGCACGCCGGAAGAACCTTACACGATAGAGGACATGGCCGGCGACTGCATAAAACTTCTTGACGGACTAAAGATAGAGCGATGCCATGTCCTGGGACATTCCATGGGAGGATACATCGCGCAGGTTTTGGCATTACAGTACCCGGAAAGAGTTGACAGGCTGGTCCTTGAAAGCACTTCATTTGTTTCTTCAAAAAGGAACAATGAGCTATATAAGGGATTCCTAAATGAGCTCGAAAGAGGGAGCAGCAGCGAAGCCGTGGTCCGCGGCTGGATCCCGTGGCTGTTCTCACCTAAAACGATAAGCGATACATCTTTTATAGAATCTTTTGTTAAAGCGGCCTCGGAATATCCTTATCCGCAAACGGCCAAAGGTTTTGCCGGGCAGATAAATGCGATAGCTTCTTTTGACGGGAAAAACGCTGCAGCTTCAATAAAGCCAAATACTTTGGTGCTTGAAGGCGGACAGGACGCTCTTATAACACCTCAGGAGGTACAAGCGCTTGCAAAGCTCATTCCGGCAAGCAAATATGCGGCTCTGGACGGGGCAGGGCATGCTCTGCATATTGAGAGGCCGAAAGAGTTTGTAAGGGAAGTGACAGGGTTTATCTTAGGGACGGTTGCTACAAGTCCCAAAACTTCTTGACAAATATCACTTCTGTCTATAATCTTGTCTATCATTAGGTCCAATATATAGTGCTTAATGGAAAACGGGGGCAAAAAGGAGGGGGAGTTCTGATGAGAATAAAATGGATCGGCGGCATCTTTCTGGCCGCGGCAGTGTTTTTTCTGGCGCAGTATGCCGGCGCGGATACTACTGTATTAAAGAGCATCTCGAACGGGACCTTTGGTTTTGAAGGCTATATGAGGAGCGGCAGCGGCTCCAACCTTTACGGTGGCAAAATGCAGGCTTTTCAGGCCCCGGGGGCTCTTTCCAAGTACAGGCTGGGCAACGAGCAGGAGACCTATCTTGAAACGGTGTTCACCAATACCGGCGCCCATGCCTCTCCCAGGGATGTAAGGACCAAGCTGCAGGTGCGCCTTGCCTACAAGACACAGCAGAACCAGAGCGAGGACAACTACATAAGCGGGCCGCCTTCCCCCAGTTCCATCGGCACGATAGTGTTTGACAAGGTCTGTCTGAGAGAGGCCTTTGGCACGATGGACAATTTTATAGAAGGCATGCCCAATGCCAAGGTTTGGGCGGGACAGAGATTCTACCGCCTTCCCCAGCTTGAAATAAGTGATTTCTGGTGGTCGGACATGAGCGGCTACGGCGGCGGCTTTGAGGATGTTGAAGCGGGCATCGGCAAATTAAATATCGCCTACATCGGTTACTCCGCCAATGATCTGACGCTGCAAACGGACAACGGAAGGTATCTTAAGAGCAACCTTCATCTGATGCTCAAAGATATCGGAAAGGGCAGGAATAAGGCATCGGTGTGGATAAACGGAGGCAACATGGCAGGCGGGACCTCGGGGACCAGCGTTTATCCAACTCTTACCGGGATCGACCTTGGTGTCATGCTGAATGCAGGGGACGAAAAGAACGGCAACCAGATGTCCCTGCAGTACGGCAGAGGCATAAACACCTCGCTGTCGGCCGCTGCCACAATTCCTCCAACGGGAGCAGAGAACGGAAGCTGGACGGTGCGCTTTACCAACATGATGAACAAAAAGATAAACGATGTCCTCTCTTACCAGGTGGTTGAAGTGCTGCAGGTCTGGAGGCGAGACAACGATACCTCTGCCGACAAGAACTGGGCCAGCTTTGGCATAAGGCCGGTGATAGGGCTGTCAAAAAACCTGGCGCTGGAACTTGAGCCGGGCATAGACTATGTGTATGATCCGTCAAACAACTTTGACACAAGCCTCTTCAAGATGACGGCTTCTCTTAGGCTTGCGCCAAGCCCGGAATTTGCCGCCCATCCGCGCTTTAGGATGTTCGCAACTTACGCTGCCTGGGGCAACGGCTTTGTAAATCAGGGCATAGGAGGCCCGGCCTTTAACAACAAGACCCACGGGCTTAACGCCGGGTTGCAGTGCGAGCACTGGTGGTAGTAAGGGACAAGATAAAGTGAAAAGGGCCTTTTGGATAGTTGTTTTGCTGGCGACCCTTTGTACTGCTGGGATTTCGTGTGCTCCGCCAGAAAAGGACAGCCGTTTCCATGTCGGGGTTTCGCTCCCCACCCAGAGGGACGAAAG
>CAYUCV010000021.1:0-16546 GCA_964443545.1 uncultured bacterium | reverse complement strand
TTTATGCATCTTACCATAATGAATATTATAGTGTTCATACCCAAATCATATGAAAGCGGCATCATTTTATAAACCCGATCCCAAATTACTGGGAACGATGGCAAAAGAGTTTAGGCGATTGAGAAAAGCAAAAGGCCTGACAATTGAGCAATTCGCGGAGATATGTGATTTGCACAGCAAATATATTCAAACTATTGAGCGCGGCACAAGGAATATTTCCTTGTCTGTATTTGTCCAAATAGCTGAAGCTCTTCAGATTTCTCCAAATGTTTTACTAAAGCGTATTTTAAATCAAAAATAATAGGGACATTCCTTCCCCGTGCTCGCAGGACAAGGACAAGAACGAGGCCCAAAGGGGTCTTTCTAAGTTTGACACTCTCTCTCATTCTTTGTTATAATTCCCTAAAATAATGAAGCTGAAATATAAACGGGTCCTTCTCAAGTTGAGCGGCGAATTTATCGGCGGAAAACAGAAATTCGGCATTGACCATGATGTTCTGACCTCTCTGGCAGAAGAAATAAAAAGCATAAAAAAACATAAGGTCGAGCTCGCTATTGTCGTGGGTGGAGGGAACATATTCAGGGGCGTCCCTGCCAGTCAGGGCGGTATGGACCGCTCGACCGGGGATTATATGGGAATGCTTGCCACCGTCATTAACGCTCTTGCCATTCAAGACTCGCTGGAAAAAGCCGGCCTGTTCTGCAGGGTCCTGTCTGCAATAGAGATGTTCGCCATTGCGGAGCCTTATATCAGACGAAGGGCCATCCGCCATATGGAAAAAGGAAGGGTTGTCGTTTTTGCCGGGGGCACAGGGAACCCTTATTTTACTACGGACACCACCGCGGCCCTGAGGGCGGCGGAAATAAATGCCGACCTCGTGCTAAAAGCCACAAAAGTTGACGGGATATACACGGAAGACCCTGTAAAGAATTCCAAGGCGCGCAGATATAAAAAGGTCAAATACCTGCAGGTACTAAACAAAAGGCTTAAGGTCATGGATTCTACCGCGGTCTCGCTTTGCATGGACAATGAGATCCCCATCATAGTCCTTGACCTTACAAAACGCGGAAATATAGAAAGGGCCCTTTCCGGGAAACCGGCGGGGACACTGGTGGTCAAAGAATAATGGCGGCAGAAATACTAAAAAAAGCGGACGATAGGATGAAAAAGACCATAGAGGCCTTCCGAAAAGAGCTCTCTTCGATCAGGACCGGCAGGGCTTCTGCGGCCCTTGTGGAGAATATACTTGTTGAGTATTACGGCACACAAACCCCTATAAAGCAGCTGGCCAATCTGTCCACCCCGGACCCAAAACAGATCGCGATACAGCCTTACGATAAGGGTTCGGTGGCAGAGATAGATAAAGCGCTGCAGAAGGCCGACCTTGGAGCAATGCCCAAGGTTGACGGGGGCATCATAAGGATAATCCTTCCCCCGCTGACGGAAGAAAGAAGAAAAGACCTGGTAAAGCTGATAAAAAAGCATTCGGAAGATTCCAAGATCTCCATTAGGAACATCAGGCGGGACGCGATAGAAGAGGCCAAGGCAAAAAAAGCAAAGAAGGAACTGACGGAGGACCAGGAAAAGCATATTGAGACCGAGATACAAAAGACCGTCGAAAGGCATTCCCAGGAGATCGACCGGCGGGTAGTCTCAAAAGAAAAGGAAGTAATGGAGGTTTGATATCATGCATAAGATCTCTTCCGACTGCACCGGCTGCGGCGCTTGCGTAGAGGTGTGCGCTTACAAGGCCATCCACCCCCAGGGAGATGTCTATGTGATAGGCCCTGAGTGCACCGACTGCGAGGAATGCGTTGAGGCCTGCCCTGTTGACGCCATAAGTGAAGAATAATTGATGATACAGCGGCTCATAAAACGCCTTTTCGGCCCCGGTATTAAGCCCAAAACTCTTCCCAATTTGCCTGTGCATATTGCCATCATCATGGACGGCAACGGCCGCTGGGCGCAAAAAAGAGGGCTGCCCAGGATAGCGGGCCACAGGGTCGGGCTGGAGTCTATCAGGTCGGCAATAAAGACCTGCGCCCGTCTGGGAATAAAATATCTGACCGTCTACGCGTTCTCGACAGAGAACTGGGCAAGACCCAAGGAGGAAGTCTCCTTTTTGATGAACCTGGTACTGGAATCCCTTGACAGAGAGATCGAAGAGCTTTCGGCAAAGGGCGTTAGGATAAGGTTTCTCGGCAGGATCTCTGATATGGAAACCAAGATCCGGGAAAAGGTTTCTGCCGCAATGAAAAAGACCGGGAACAATACCGGCCTGAACCTGCAGATAATGCTCAATTACGGCGGCAGGGCCGAGATAACAGATGCGATAAACCGTCTTATCGGTGAAAAGCAGCCTCAGCAAAAGGTAAGCGAAACCGATATCGGGGACCGCCTGTACACAGCGGGCATTCCGGATCCCGACCTTCTGATCAGGACCGGAGGGGATTTAAGGGTAAGCAATTTTATGCTGTGGCAGATAGCCTACAGCGAGATCTATGTGACAAGAACCCTTTGGCCCGATTTTAGGGAAAAGGAAATGCAAAAAGCTCTCGAAGACTATTCTTCAAGAAGCCGCAGGTTCGGCGGCCTATAAATAATAAGCAGGAGGTAGCTATGCTTCAAAGGATCTTGACGGTCTTGATAGGCGTTCCGATCGTTGTTTTTTGCACCTATTTTGGCGGCCTGTGGTTCTTTTTTATGGTAACCTCCCTTGCCGTGATCTCCCTGAACGAGTTCTTCAATTTGATGCGCTCCAAGGGGCTGAGCCCTTATTACACTCTGGGGAACCTGTTAACGCTGTTCTTCATCGTGTTCATTCAGCTGACGCTAAAGCATCCCTCCTGGGAGTCCGCATTTTCCGTCATTTTGACCGCTTCTATAATCTCGACCTTTTGCGCGGCTATCTTCATCAGAAGGACCGCGATGGCCACTGTCAACATCGCAATAACCTTGCTCGGGACCCTTTATGTGGGGTGGCTTTTCAGTTATCTTGTCCTTCTCAGGGACCTAACGCCGCACGGGGCCTGCCTTTTCTTTCTTCTTCTCACTGTCTGGGCCGGGGATACTGCATCATATTTTATCGGCGGAAGGTTTGGAGTTAAACAACTTAGCCCTTACATAAGCCCCAAAAAGACCGTTCTTGGGTCCGCGGCCGGCTTTCTTTTTGCTCTGGCAGGCGCCTATATTTTTGGGGTGCTTGCAGAAGGCACTCTTGTCCCCGTCAACTGGCCGCATTATCTTGCACTTGGTTCGCTGATAGGTGTTTTTTCACAGCTGAGCGATCTTTCTGAATCGCTCATAAAAAGGGACGCCGGCGCCAAGGATTCGAGCCGGCTTGTCCCCGGGCACGGGGGAATTCTAGACAGAATGGACAGCTTTATATTTACTGCCCCTATAGTTTATTATTATTTGACCTGGTTCATCCTAAAATAGCATATGGACCGCAAAAAACTGGTAAGGCTGGCACTTAAGGAAGACCTTGGGAAAGGCGACATCACTTCGGCCTCGGTAATTGCGCCGGGGTCAAAATGCCTGGCCAGGATCATAAGCAAGGACTCCGGCATTCTTTGCGGCCTTAACATTGCAAAAGAAGTATTCAAACAACTGGACAGGTCCATTCGCTTTGCCGCAAGAATGAAGAGCGGGCAAAAGCTGACAAAAGGAAAACTGATCGCCGAAGTGAGCGGGCCAACATCAAAGATACTTTCGGGAGAAAGGCTCGCGCTGAATTTTCTGCAAAGGTTGTCTGGAATAGCGGCCCTTGCCTCCCTTTACAAAAAAGAACTTAAAGGCACTAAGGCCACTCTTCTTGACACCAGAAAAACCACACCGCTTTTGAGGGAGCTGGAAAAAGAGGCTGTTGCTGCGGGCGGCGGCACAAACCACCGGATGGGGCTTTACGATTCTATCCTTATAAAGGACAACCATTTGCCCTTTATTAAAGACCTAAAATCAGCGGTTGCAAAGGCAAAAAACTTCGGCAAGGTGGAAATAGAAGCAAAAACCCTGTCGGAAGTTAAGAGCTGTCTGTCCTCGGGAGCGGACAGGATATTGCTGGACAATATGGGACTTCCAATACTCAAAAAAGCGGTAAAACTAGTTAAGGAATGGAATAGAAAGAGCAAAAGGGCTGTAAAGACCGAGGCTTCCGGCGGTATCACTCTTAAGAATATCCGTTTGGTCGCAAAGACCGGGGTTGATTTTATTTCGGCAGGAGCTCTGACACACTCCCCAAGATCACTCGACATCTGCTTAAAGATCTCAAAAAGGCGGTAAAGTGGGCTTTAAACTCGGTATAATCGGTCTTCCAAATGTTGGGAAATCCACGGTTTTTAACGCTTTGTCAGGAGCTAAGGCTGATGTTTCAAATTATCCTTTTACCACTATAGACCCGAATATAGGGATAGTAGAGGTCCCCGATAAAAGGACCGGGACTATCGCCCGGATCATCGGCTCTGCAAAGGCTGTCGGAACGATAATAGAGTTCGTGGACATAGCGGGCCTTGTAAAAGGCGCCAGCCGCGGAGAAGGGCTGGGGAATAAATTCCTTTCTAATATCAGGGAAGTGGACGCAGTGGTCCATGTCGTTCGGGTGTTCACAGACGGCAGCATCGCCCATGTTGACGGCAGCCTTAACAGCGTAAGGGATATAGAAGTAATAGATGCCGAGCTCCTGCTGGCCGACCTGGCATCTGTAGAAAAAAGGCTATCTTCGGTCAGAGCCTCGGCCAAAAGCCGGGACAAAAAAGTTCTTGAAGAGCTGTCGGCGCTAGAAAAGCTGGGGGATGGCCTTTCAAAGGGGATCCCCGCAAGAAGCTTATCGTTGAGGGAAGAAGAGCTCGAAGCCGTAAAAGGTCTTTCCCTTCTGACCTCTAAGCCCGGGCTGCTCCTTGCCAACTGCGACGAAACTATGCAAAGAGACGCCTCTCTGGATGCCTACAGCGAAAAAACCGGCTGCCGGCTTATATACATGTGCGCAAAATTGGAGGCGGATGTAAAAGAGCTTTCTTTGGAAGATGCAAAGCAGTATCTTGAAGCTGCGGGGCAAAAAGAGCCCGCCCTGCCCTCTTTTATAAACGCCTGCTACAGGCTTCTTGACCTGATCACTTTTTTTACCGCCAACGAGAAAGAGGCCAGGGCCTGGACGGTCAAAAAGGGCGCAAAAGCTCCCGCTGCCGCGGCAAAAGTCCACTCCGACATGGAGAAAGGTTTTATCAGCGCCGAGGTGATCTCTTTTGAAGACCTTGAAAGGGCCTCTTCGCTGTCAAAGGCAAGAGAACTGGGCCTTTTGCGGCTGGAGGGAAAGAACTACGAGGTCAGGGACGGAGATATTTTGCAGATCAGATTCCAGCCATAAAGTGCTATTATTATGTTATCGGAGGGATGAGGTGTGGCAAAACAGCTAAGGACATACGAAGAGATAAACGAAAAGATAAAAAAAGGCCAGGCTGTCGTGGTCTCGGCGGATGAACTGATAGATCTTGTTGAAAAAGAGGGCGCAGAAAAGGCGGCTCAAAAAGTAGATGTGGTGACAACAGCGACCTTTGGCCCGATGTGTTCTTCCGGCGTGTTTTTGAATGTAGGACATACAAAACCTAAGATCAAGATACAAAAGGCCACGCTTAACGGCGTCAGCGCCTATGCGGGGCTTGCTGCGGTAGATCTGTATCTTGGCGCCACCGAGATCCCGGAGGACGATCCGGCAAATAAGGTGTATCCGGGAGAGTTCAAATACGGAGGCGGCCATGTAATAGAAGACCTGCTAAAGGGCAAAGACATTAAGTTCGAGGCATCCGGCTACGGCACGGACTGCTATCCAAGAAAAAAGGTCTCCTCCCTGCTCAACATAAAAGACCTCAACGAGGCGTTCCTGTTCAACCCCAGGAATGCTTATCAGAACTACAATGTAGGGGTAAACCTTTCGGACAAGACAATATACACATACATGGGGGTGCTGAGGCCTAATCTTTCCAATGCAAACTACTGCAGCGCGGGACAATTAAGCCCTCTGCTTAAGGACCCATATTTTAGGACCATAGGGATCGGGACCAGGATATTTTTGGGCGGAGGTACAGGCTATGTGGCCTGGAACGGTACACAGCACAGCCCCTGCCCTCCCAGGACCGAAAAAGGCGTACCAAAAAGGGGAGGAGGAACTCTTTCTCTGATAGGCGATCTAAAACAGATGAGCGCCGATTGGATAAAAGGCGCCAGTTTTATGGGCTACGGGGTTTCCATGTATGTTGGGATAGGCATACCCATCCCGGTGCTTGATGAGGACATCTTAAGGTGGGCAGCAGTAAAGGACAGCGAGATACTTGCCCCCGTGGTAGATTATTCGGAGGCCTATCCTGCCGCAAAGCCAGATGTCATTGGAGAAGTGTCTTATGCCGAGCTTAAAAGCGGAAAAATAAAAGTGCGAGGCAAAGAAATAGCCGCAGCCTCTTTGTCCAGTTATCCCAAAGCTTTGGAAATTTCGCAGATACTTAAATCCTGGATACAAAAGGGCCGGTTCACTCTGGGCAAGCCGGTAGAAAATCTCCCCGGCGAAAGTTCCGGAATAAAATTCAAGCCCCTCAACGAGCGGCCTTTTAAGAACGGGGATAAATAGTATGGACTCAACAAAAAGAATAGTTCTGACCTTTCCGCGGGAACAGGTTAACAAACCAATAGTGTACAGGCTCATAAAGGATTTTGACCTTGTTTTTAATATCCTTGACGCGGACATCACTCCGGAAGAAGAAGGCCTCATGACCCTTGAAGTTTCCGGAAAACAGGATCTCATCAACAAAGGGCTGGCCTTCTTAAAAGAGAACAGCGTAAGCGTAAAACCGCTCAAGACAGAGATAAGGTGGGAGGAGAACAGGTGCACGCACTGCGGCGCCTGTGTAACCATATGCCCGGCCGGAGCCATAACAATTGACCGCGCCACGATGAAAGTTTCCTTTGACAAGGAAAAATGCATCTCCTGCGAACTCTGCGTCAAGCCTTGCCCCGTAAGGGCGTTTGAGGTAATATTGTAGTTATAGGGGCGCAAGAGTGCGCCCGTTATAATATGAAGCACAAAAAACTCCAGGCCTGGGTAAAACAGATGGCTGCCATGTGCTCTCCGGACAAGATAGTCTGGATTGACGGCAGCGAAGAAGAAAAAGCCCGGCTCGAAGCCGAGGCTTTTAAGACCGGGGAGCTCCTTATGCTCGACCAGGAAAAACTCCCGGGCTGCGTCTATCACAGGACTGCAGTTAACGATGTGGCCAGGACGGAACATCTGACCTATATCTGCACAAAGACCAGAGGCGAGGCCGGCCCCAACAATAACTGGATGGCGCCTAAAAAGGCCTATAAAAAAGCTTCCGAAATATTCAAAGGCTCAATGAAAGGCCGTACCATGTATGTGATCCCCTTCAGCATGGGTCCGGTCGGTTCGGAATTTTCCAAGATAGGGGTAGAGATAACAGACAGCATCTATGTTGTCCTTAACATGAGGATAATGACAAGAATAGGGAAAAAGGTGCTAGAGAAACTCGGCGCCAGCGGTAATTTTACTAAGTGTCTTCACAGTAAGGCCGATCTAAATATCGACCGCAGGCTGATACTTCACTTTCCTCAGGACAACACCATCTGGAGCGTTGGCTCAGGTTATGGCGGAAATGTTCTGCTGGGTAAAAAATGCCTCTCTTTAAGGATCGGCAGCTATCTTGCCCAAAAAGAAGGCTGGATGGCCGAGCATATGCTGATAATGGGGGTCGAATCCCCGGACGGCTATATAACCTATATCGCCGCCGCTTTCCCAAGCGCCTGCGGAAAGACCAATCTGGCCATGCTAGTTCCTCCCGAAGGCCTGCGCTGCAAAGGATACAGGATCTGGACCGTGGGAGATGATATCGCGTGGATGAGGATAGATTCTGACGGGACTCTCTGGGCGGTTAACCCGGAAGCCGGCTTTTTTGGGGTTGCCCCCGGGACCAACACAAAAACAAATCCCAACGCCATGGCTACTATAAGAAAGAACACGATCTTTACCAATGTCCTTCTAAAGCCCGATTTCACGGTCTGGTGGGAGAACGGGGACCCTCCGGTACCCGACGAAGGCATCAACTGGGAGGGAAAGACCTGGAGACCCGGGATGACGGACGAGAACGGAAAGAAGGTGTTCGGGGCTCATCCTAACGCAAGGTTTACGGTGCCCGCAAGCCAGTGCCCCTCGATAACCAACCGGCTTGAGCAGCATCACGGGGTCCCGATCTCTGCCATTGTGTTCGGGGGAAGAAGGGCCCGGGTAGCGCCGCTTGTGTATGAGGCCTTTCACTGGCAGCACGGTGTTTATGTTGGGGCGACCATGGCCTCGGAGCGCACAGCGGCACAGTACGGCAAGCAGGGGGAGGTAAGGCGCGACCCCATGGCTATGCTTCCGTTTTGCGGATATAACATGGACAAATATTTTTCCCACTGGCTGAAAATGGGAAAGAAAATGGTATCCAGCCCCAAGATCTTCCATGTGAACTGGTTCAGGCAGGATGAGAACGGTGATTATATGTGGCCCGGTTTCTGCGAAAACCTGCGGGTGCTTGAGTGGATAATCGACAGATGCAGGCAAAAAGTAAAAGCCGTGGAATCTCCGATAGGTTATCTTCCGGACCCCGAAGATATTGACCTTACCGGACTTGATATTTCTCTGGAAAAAATGAAAAAGCTTCTTTCCATAGACAAGAGCGAGTGGGGCATCGAGCTGGAAAGCCAGAAGGAATTCCTAAGATCATTCGGGAAAGGCCTGCCTAAAGAATTGTGGAGAGAACATGAGGGGCTCAAAAAGAGGCTTGGCAAAGCCTAGTCCTTCTTGCCTCTTTTTCTTTCGTTCTCTTTCAGAAGTTTTTTCCTAAGTCTGATGCTTGCCGGGGTTATCTCCGCCAGTTCGTCGTTATTGATAAATTCCAGGGCCTGCTCAAGTGTCAGCTTTATCGGGGGGGTCAGTTTTACAAGATCGTCTGAGCCTGCCGCTCTCATATTGGTCAGTTTCTTTTCTTTGCAGGGATTTACCGACATGTCCTGAGACCTTGAATTCTCCCCGATTATCATGCCTTCGTACACATTTACTCCAGAGCCGATAAAGAGCCTTCCTCTGTCCTGCAGGTTGTCCAGGGCATAGGCAACGGAGCGGCCGTTCTCCCCTGATATCAGGACCCCATTCTGCCTGCGGGATATCTCGCCCTTAAATCGTTCGTACCGAAAAAAAGCGTGGTTCAGTATCCCCTCTCCTTTTGTATCCATAATGAATTCAGCCCTGAACCCCAGCAGTCCCCTTGTGGGCACAAGATAGGTCATGGTGGTCACCGAATTCCTGACATTCATGTCCTGCATTTCGCCTTTTCTTTTCCCGAGTTTTTCTATTACCACCCCGGCAAATTCTTCGGGGACGCTTATGACGGCCTGCTCTATAGGCTCCATTTTTTCGCCGTGAACTGTCTTAAAGATGACTTCGGGCTGCGAAACCGCTATCTCATAGCCTTCTCTCCTCATCTGCTCCAGAAGGATAGAAAGGTGCAGCTCTCCCCTTCCGGACACCTTAAAGCCGTCGGCTCCTCCGATATCTTCTACCTTAAGTCCGACATTTGTCTGAAGTTCTCTCTCCAGCCTTTCCTTTAGGTGTCTGGTCCTGACATATTTGCCTTCTTTTCCCGAAAAGGGAGAATCATTGACCAAAAACTCCATGGTAAGGGTGGGTTCGTCTATCTGTAGCAGAGAAAGAGGTCTTGGGTCCTCGGTATTGCAGATGGTCTCCCCTATGGTTATTTCGGGAATGCCGGCAACCGCAACAATATCACCGCATTCCGCGCTTTCTACCTCAACTTCGTGCAGGCCTTCAAAGACCGAGATCTTTGTTATTTTTGCGTTCTCAAGCGAGCCGTTCCTTCTGCTGACGGCTATGTTCGCTGATTTTTCAAGTTTTCCGCTGGTTATCCTGCCGATGGCAATTCTGCCCAGGTACTCGTTATAGGATAGATTGACCACCTGCAGTTGAAGAGGGCTTTGGCTTTTGTCCGGATAAGGTTTTATGTGCTTTAGAACGGTTTCGAACAGGGGGGTAAGGTCTTTATTGTCGTCTTCGAGCGCATATTTGGCCACGCCAAGCTTTGAGATCGTGTATACCACGGGAAAATCGAGCTGCTCATCCGTTGCATCAAGCTTAACGAACAGATCAAAGATCATGTCCATGACCTTATTTGCCCTCTGACCTTTTTTGTCTATCTTGTTTATGACAACTATCGGCTTTAATCCGAGCTTAAGCGATTTCGAAAGGACGAATTTGGTCTGGGGCATCGGGCCTTCTTTGGCATCCACCAACAGAAGCACGCTGTCCACCATTTTGAGCACTCTCTCCACCTCGGAGCCGAAATCCGCGTGTCCCGGAGTGTCCACAATGTTTATCTTGTGGTCTTTGTACCTGATAGAGCAGTTCTTGGAAAAGATCGTGATGCCTCTTTCCCTTTCAAGATCATTGCTGTCCATGACAAGCTCCGGAACTTCTTCCCTTTCGGAAAAGGCGCCGCCCTGGCGAAGTATGTGGTCGGTAAGAGTGGTCTTGCCGTGGTCAACATGCGCGATTATGGCTATATTGATTATTTTGGTCATATATTTTATTATATCAGGAGAGGAGAGCCAAAAATGAGGTTAAAAGCCGTTCTTTTATGTCTGGGATTAATGCTGGCACTGTCTTCTTCTTCTTTTGCCTATTACGGGACCAGGCCAATGGGGATGGGAGGTGCTTTTACCGCGATAGCCGATGATGCCAACGCGGCTTACTGGAACCCTGCGGGTTTTGCTCTTAATCCGGGGGTCGATGTGACGGGCTCCACCCGCCTTACCAACCGCAACCAGATAATGGGCGACAATATGGCAGCTGCCAAGTTCTGCTACGAAGCCGAGATGAACTCTCCTTTTGACTGGATATTTGGGGTTGGCTTTTTGTCGGCTATGGCTATTGATACAGCACAGTATCTGGGCGATCAGGGCATCTTAAAAAAGAACTGGGGAAGGGATGTGCCCAAGACAAGCCGCCAGGATTCCATGGCCTCGCAGGTAAAGGCCGGCGGGGACAACACCGACCACTCGAGAAACCCCATTAAGACCGCCACTCCAAAGCCTGGCGCTCAGCAAAAGACCAGCCTGTTCGGCCCGATACAAAACCTTACTTTTAACTTTGCTCCGCAAAGGACCACATATTGGGACAACAGATGGGGATATCCCGACTATTCTCCGAGGAACAAAGCCCAGTTTGCCGGGGGCATAACCTGGCTCAACGATACCAATTTCCCTCTGGACGAACAGCGCAACTGGTACATGCTGTCCCTGGCTTCTGCCTGGGAAGAAAGGGTCGCGGTAGGAGGCAGCGTAAACCTCTACGACCTTAAGGTGCTGAGCACGGGAGTGAAAGGGTTTGGCGCCGGCATAGATCTTGGAGCGATAGCAAAACCTCTTCCCAATGTGGCGGTGGGCCTAGCGGTAAAAGAGATCCTTACTACGGACATCAACTGGCAGAACGGGGTACGCACCAGATATCCTATGCTCGTCAACGGGGGGATAGCGATAGACCCTATAGAGGAATTGACTCTGGCGGCTGATGTCCAGAATATCTTTTCGCAAAGCGCCGCGGCCGGGGAAAAGCAGACGCTTCACTACGGCATCGAGTTCAGGCCGATAAGAGGTCTTGCATTAAGGGCCGGGCTTTTTGACGGGAACAAGACAGCGGGGGCATCAATAGGCCTTGGAAATCTTATTGCAGATTACGCCTATCTTGGAGGTGTGTTCGATAAAACTCAAATGCTTGGCGTGACCTGGAAGTTCTAGGCCGTTCAATCCAGCATCCGGGCTCTTTCATAGTTTTTCGGGCTAATGAGTCCTGTGGCAGGATCGCTCATGACCCCTATCCTATAATAAATTTCGCGTCTTTCTTCAAAAGGTATTCCTGAGGATACTGCGGATGTCAATCCGGGAAAGCTGCTCCTAATTGCGGCTTCGTGCCCTACCAGTATGAAGGTGTTCCTGATGAGGACCGGGTCCGAAGATGCTGCCTCGACCCAGTTTTGAAGATATTTGTTCACATCCATTCCGCTTATCGGCAGCTTTTCTCTGGCAGACACCATTTCTCTTACCATGTCCGACTCTTCGGCAGTGTTCCTATTGGGCATCCAGGAGGCTGCGTCAAAACCATATTCATTGAACAGAAGGTCCAGAAAAGGCTCAAAATAGAGGTCTTCTCCGCCTCCTGCGGACTTTAAAAGGATGGCATAGGTCAATAGGCTGTCTCCCTTAATAGCAGACAGGGACTCCAAGGGCGGGCATTCCTCTATTGACGGCATTATGAAGCCCAAAGCCCCGCAAGATAACAGGTTGGCACGCATTATATCAATGACCGCCGAAAAGACCGCGTATTCCCTGTCCTGGTCATCAGCAATGCTCCTGGGCTTGTCCAGCTTTTTCCTGTCTATGTGTCTATCCGATACCTCCTCGACAAAGCTCAGCATCCTGTCTATCCTGCCGTCAAAAGAGGCCCGGGGCCCGAACGCATCATACAGAATATCAAAGGCTTCCCCAAGCACATGCTTGTCAAGAACATTGGAGCGCAAAGAAGCGCTTTCTCTTATCCTTTCAAAATTAAGCGGGCCGACCCCTTTTGGCACAAAGGCATTATTTATGAGCTCCGTTGTCCTCTCATATCTTCCCAATTTTGCCTGCGCTGCCTCCATAAGAAAAGGAACAGCTGTTCTTGTTTCTCCGTGGAACACGTTGTACGCCATCCCGGGAAATCCGGGAGCATTTATTATCCCACCCGAAAGGTCCTGGCCGTTGAGCATCAGGGGCTCTCTAATCCAAGCCCTGATCTCAAATCCGCAGGTGCATGGGAGAGAAAAAGCCTGGCAGGCATATTGGAATTCTCTCGTGCCGTTCATCGTGTAGTGGTCGACCTTTCCTGTTACAACCTCGCCGTTCAGCTTGGATATAAAAGCTGAGGCGGCCGGGAACACCCGGAAGCCTTTCATGCTCCAGGAGTCCGGTCCGTGATAGTGGTTTCCCATGGCTTGCTCTGCGGGCACAGGCCCGAACTCTCCCCGGGCCAGAGCGTCTTTTGCCTCTGCTACCGCGTTGACCCTGTCCCAGCAATTGCTGCTCATCATTCTTCCAAGGTATGGTTTTGCAGCAGAATATATTTCCAGGTTGGGGAAGAAGCCTCTGGCCAGTCGCACATGATTAAGCCCGGATTGGAAAGGCATTATGTTTCTCCTCTGATAGAATTGTTACAGGGATACATCGGTGGTTTATTTGCCGGATTTCAAAAAAAATGTTTTTTATCTTTTTTCTATAAAAATGTGATAAAGCCCCCCGTCCGGCACGCCGTAAGAAGCAAAAGTGATATTGTGGGCTGCCCTTTGGGCTGCCGGCAGACAAAAGCCCACGGCACAGATGGCCGATACAATGTCCTGGCTCGTGAGCCAGTATCTGTCTTTGGCAAGAGAGTTCAGGATGCTTATTACATGTAAATGCAGACTATCTTCCCTGCTCCCGGCTTCCTGGGCGCTGCCGCAGAGCTCCTGCGCCAAATCGCTGATATGGGGATAACCTTCGAGCTCATCAAGTTTTGGCAGCATTGCTTTTACGGCTTCCTCGTTCTCTGTCAAAAATACGTTGGACAAGAACCTTAAGCCGTAATTCCTGCTAAGATAGTGTGCCTGGGGCTCCGCGGTAACAATAAAACGGCTTTCGTCCAGACCACCGATAAGGAACGGAAAATTCACCAGGACCGTGGGCTGCCCTGCTATGGTTCGAACTATGCTCGACCGATAATCTATTATGAACTGCGGGTCAAAAAACCCGTAGTCAAAAAAATCAACACATCCTCCCAGCTTCAAGATGCGCAACGCTTCTTCAAGATTTCTTTTTGCTCCCCAATTCAGAGGGAATGCGATCTCTTCCTGATCTTTGTATGCATCGCGGATGAATTCATAAGCCGGGTGTTCACGGATGCTGCCTATCTTTGCGGGAGCAGCTTGGTGAGTTATTGCATTAAGAAAGGACGGGTCCAGGTCGGATAAGCCTTCAATCCCTTTAGGCCACCGCTCAACAATGAATTCCTGCGGACTTACTGGCGTCCCGCACATAGTCTTTATCGGATGTTCCGGGTCAAGCAATAACCGGCCCATGAGGACATAGTAATTCCGGCCCATTTTGACAATAAATTCGGAACCCGGAAGGTCATCGTATAGTTCGTTGAATCTAATATAGTCCGCGCTTTCTGAGGCAAATGGCAGTCGCTTTGCCGCATCAAAAAGCACCTGCCTGGCAAAAGGGTTCCTTTCAAGGTCGGTTATTAATACCTCCCGAGAAAAATCTCCCACGATAATAGATGTCCTCGAAAGATGATCGGTCCCAAGGGACCGATCTTTTGCGGCCAATAGCTCCCAAAAATGCCTGTGGGCGCCGGCATAACCTATCCCCCAAAAATGGGCCGTTATTTCCTCCTGACCCAAAAATGGCCCGTCCGAACTTGATAGCCTCTGATAAAACCGCCCGGCATCGGCCGAGATCGTTAGGAGTTCTCTTGAGTCCGTTGTTTCGAAAGGCAGAGCGATTCTCGGCAATCCGTAAAACACCCTGTTCCTTGCATCGAGAACCTCTCCTAACGGACGATAGCCTCTTCCGTTCAGGAGCATGTGTGCCCTGTTGTTGTGGGGAACAATATCTATTATTCCTGCTGTCATATCAGTCTACAAAGGTGTTTCGAAAAATCCGCTGCGGGATTTCAGTCTGGGGAATATCTAACCGTTAGAAATAAGAGAAGATGCCCTCATGTCCTGCGGCTTCTTTAGCCCCATCAGTTCTATGACAGTGGTTCCTATGTCAGGAATGATACCGTTATCCTGAAGCCTAAGGCTGGCGGCAGGGCCTATTGCCCAGAAAGGCACTTTGTTCAAAGAATGCTGCGTGCTTACAACATCTCCTTTCTTTTCATGAAAGGACATTTCATCGGCATTTCCGTGGTCTGCGGTAACAATAAATACTCCGCCTTTGGCCGTCCACGCGGGGATCAGCTTTTCAAGACATTTTGAAATATCGGCTATCGCTTCTGTTGCCGCCTCAAGATTGCCTGTATGTCCAACCATATCCCCGTTCTGGAAATTATGGACTATAAGCGAGTATTTTCCGCTCTCGATGGCTTTTAACGAATACTCCGTCTCGAGGAAAGCCGTCATCTCCGGAACCCAGTCATAATGCTTGCCTTCTTCGGTGCGTTCTTTAAGTGTCATGTCCTGAGCCAGATGACGGTCCTCTCCCGGGAACGGTTCGGCCCTTCTCCCAGAGAACCAGGCTGTAACATGGGCAAATTTTTCCGGTCCGGCAAGCCGCAGCTGCTTTAAGCCGGCTTTTGATACGACCTCCCCCACTGTATCCGGGATCTCTTTTTCCGGAAAAGCGGTCAGGCAGTGTATGCCCGGATAATATTCCGTCATTGCGACAAGGGTTATCCCTTTTATAAGTTTTTGAAGTTCCAGGATCTCTTTAAAAAGCGCCGGCTCTATTGGCTTTGTGCCCTTTTTATAATTAAAGAATTTTTCACCCTTTTCGCAGAACGCCGTTGTCAGCTGAATTGTGCGGTCCTGGCGGAAATTAAAGTATATTACGGAATCCTGGGGCTTCATTCCCTGATAGTTGCCGATTATCGTCGGCCTTATGAATTCATCAGTATCCCCTCTTTTGTACGACTCCTCTATCGCTTGTCTTGCGTTTTGCGCTTTGTACTCCCCTATCCCAAGCGCTACCGCTTTCATGGCCTTAAGCGTTTTGTCCCAGGCTGTATCCCTGTCCATCGCAAGTTCTCTTCCCATGACAGTTGCTATTTGTACCACTTTCCCAAGTTCGAGCTCGCTGATCTTGTCCTCAAGTATCTTAAGGTATATTTCTCCCGCGGCCTTAGGGTTTGTATCTCTGCCGTCGGTAAAAAGATGTATAAAACACCGCGTCAGTGCATTTTTCTTGACCAGCTCAAGAAGGGCAAAAAGATGCTTTATGCTCCCATGTACCGTTCCCCCGTGTCCCTGCAATATCCCCATAAGATGGATAGCAGAATAATTATTTTTGGCTTTTTCTACAGCTTTAAGAAGAGCTTCGTTCTTGAAAAAGCTCCCGTCCTCAATAGCAACATTGATTCTTTCGATAGATTGATAAACAACTCTCCCCGCGCCCATGTTGAGATGATTGACCTCGGAATTTCCCATCGTTCCCGCGGGAAGGCCTACAGCAAGGCCCGAACACTCAAGTTTTGCGTATGGTTTTTTGAAAAGGTCCGCAATAAAAGGAGCTTTGCCAAGCTTGATGGCGCGGTAAATCGCATTGGAATTGTCTTCTTTGCCGATGGCAAAGCCGTCTAGGATGCAGAGATAGGCTTTTTTGTTTTCCACGAAGCCATTATACCTTATGGCCGAGGGCTCCATCATACTTGACAGATTTGCTCAAGTATACTACTATGTATTTATGAAGCTGACAACA
>CAYUCV010000020.1:0-18386 GCA_964443545.1 uncultured bacterium | reverse complement strand
GGAAATCCGGGGGAAAACAAGCAGTGAACCCGGGATATCAATTGGACAGAGGGAAAGGATAGACCTTGATCTCCAGCGGTTTTCCTGAGCGGATAATGCCGGGGTTCTTCAGTTTGTTGTCCCTTGCGATCTGGCGGACAAATTTTTTGGGATCGAGCCCGTACTTGGAGCAGATCTTCCACAGGGATTCGCCGGGCTTTACTTCATGCTGTTTAACGGTCATTTTTCCTTTTATTATGTTTGCCGGTATCCTTATCTGTGTTACGACATAGGCTGCGACTTCATCCTCGGCCAGCTCCAGTTCGGGAACATCGGCATTCACTATAGAAGAAGCGTCGCTCCGGGAGGCCAGATAGGCCTTTTTGATTATCTCCCTGGTGTCCTTGGCCGAGAGTTCGCCGCTGTAAAGAAAATACATCTCTTTTTTCAGCGTTACGGTCTTGGCGTCTATCATGCTTTTTTCGTCCTCTGACTGTATGTGGGGCTTAACTTCCCTGGGCTGCACCATGGTGACCCCCGCGGCCTTGAAGTCTTTTTTGCTGAACTGCTGCTCTATGCTCTTGATGCTTTTTTCGAACCGGCTCTTATATTCCGGGTTCTGCGCCATAGAAAAATAAAAAGAGAACATCAGCAGGAAAAAGATCATTAAAAAGGTCATGAGGTCGGCAAGGTTCACGGCCCAGGCGGTCGATCTGAACTGGTCCGATTCGGCTTCGGCTTCTTCTGCTTCAAAATTTCTTCTTAGGGTCATGGCTATTTTTTGAGCTTGGGTTTGCTGCTGACATAGGAATAAAGGTGCTTTTCTACCGCGGACGGCATTTCGTGCGCGCGGATGAGCAGGATGCCCTCAAGTATCATGGCTTTTGCCAGGATCTCCTCGTCATCGCGCAGGCGCAGTTTGCCGGCGGTGGGATGCAGTACCATATAGGCCAGCAGTATGCCGTAAACCGAGGCCATAACGGCTGTAGACATGGCAGGCCCCACTTCTGCCGGGTTCCCGATCTTTGTAAGGACCTGTATAACGCCCAGGAGGGTGCCGAAGAGCCCGAACACCGGGGCGTACAGCGCGGCCGTCCTTAAAATGTTGATCGTGGAGCGGTGCCTTGCCCTTGTTTCTATTATCTCGTTCTCCAGTATCGTCCTTATGGCGTGAGCCCCAAAATTGAGCATCAGAAGCGAGACGGCTTTTTCAAGAAAAGCGTCGGGCCAGTTCTTTCCCTCGTTCTTGAGGGCGAACACACCTTCTTTTTTTGCCTTTTCCGAAAGCCTTTTCATCAGAGGAATTACCTCTGAGCTTTTATATCTTGTCGAGAACAGCAGGGAGAATGATGATTTTATGGCGTTCAGAAGATTGGGGAAAGGCGTATTGATGAGTGTCGCGGCAAAAGTGCCCCCGAACGCGATCAAAAAAGCTTCGAGGTCCCAGAAGACGGAAATGCTTCCGTGAAAAGAGACCACAAGGGATGCGATCGTCAAAGCAAGAGATATGCCCAGTACTGTAGTAAGATCCATTTTAGCCTCAACTCCTGTTTATTGTTATCTCTCCGGCAGTTTCCATAAGCCGGGCGGTCTGTCCAATGTTCTTTTTTGCGGCTTCAACTGCCTCGTGCGGCTGCGCCGGCATCATCTCTACCCATTCCTTTACCAGCGATCTGGTCTCTTCGGGAAGGTTATCAAGAAGCAGTTTTTTAAGGGAATCGTCAGCATTTTGTGAGATCACTGCTATGTCCTCGATTTTTACTCTGCTCAGAAGTTTCGAAATATCGGTCTTTCCCAATTTGAGGACATCGGAGAACAGGACTATTCTTTTCTTGATGTCCGCGGCTTGTTCAGGGCTGGTTTTTTCCAGGGAGCTTATAATATCTTCAGCTGTTTGCGAGTCCGCGTTCTCTATTATCGCAAGAACATCCTGATCTCCTCCGAGAGAGCCTTCGAGCTTGCTTTTTATCCTGGCCTCCATTTCTTTGATCTCTTCGGGTTTGAGCTGCCTGGGGGACAGCAGTCTGGCATAGATGTCTTCCTTAAGTTTTCCCGACATCTGGGAAATTATGTGTGAAGAAAGGACCGGATCAAGAGAGGAAAGTATGTCGGCTATGGTGTTGTCGTCCTCTTCGTCAAGGATCCGGACCAGTTTGGGGACCTCATTCTGCGATATGAAAGAGAAAGGCTTTTTTATCCTGTCCTCGGGATCGCGGCTTCCGTAAGCAAGTGCTGCCTCTCCAAAGGTGCCGGGGGAGGACTGCTGCGCAGCCGCGGCAAAGGGGGTGAAATCTTTTTTTCCGCCTTCTTTAATGCTTGAAATGGCTTGCATTGACAATCCCGCGATCCTGTTGAGGAAATAGATCACCAATATTCCGATAGCAAGGAAGATAGAAACATATTTTATGACGTTGTCCACGGAAATGTAGTCGGTGAACTTCTTTTTCTTTTCGATCTCTTTTACGAGGTTCAGCTCCACCTGTTGGGTCTTGATCGTATCCCCCCTCTTTTGGTCGAGATTGAGCACGATGCCGGCTACTTTTTTTGCGGTCGCTATCTTTTCCTCGGGGACCTTTCTGTCTATGACTATTATTGTGCTAATCTTTTTGACAAGGTTTGGAGGCAGGGAGACCATGTTCTCCACGATCTTGTTTACCTGAGAGGATTCCGGAGCTCGTTCCATTTCGGTCCTTGAAGGGATCCCCGGAAGGATCTCTTTGGCGCCCGTTGGCTGAGTTGATTGTTTTGTCCGTGTTTCCCACCTCTCGCGGGTGCTTTCTTTTCTTTCCGGGTTAAGAACGACATCCACTATCACTATGAAGTTGCCTTCTCCAAGAACGGAGTTCAGGGCATTCGTCAGTCTGTTCTCCAGATGGTTCTCGATCGCCACTTTTTCGGCGACCGGCATAAAGGACTGGGATACTGCTGCGGTCCCCAGCAAAAGCAATACAGACAAAAACAGCAGGAAAGTCTTTTTCTTCATTGTGATATTACCGATCCCCGCTTTCAAACTGCAAGCGAGTTTATTTCAAATATACTTATACATTCTTTGTATTGTCTTGTCAATGACAAACAGACAGGGGAGCAGACGTTTAGCGGATGATATCCTCAAGTCTCATGCCTCTGGAAGCTTTGTACAGAATGATGTCATTGGGCCGAAGCAGTTCCCCGATCTTTTTTGCCGCAGAACACTTGTCCGCGAAATAATAAATGCTCATACCGCTGTTATTGCTTCCTTTTGCTCCGAGATAGATGTGCTTAGCTTCTTTCCCTGCGGCCACGAGGATGTCGATATTCAGCGCTGCGGACAGTTTCCCGATATCATGATGAGCTTTTTTTGAGGCCTTTCCAAGCTCAAGCATATCCCCGAGTACCGCAATTCTTTTGAATGTCTTTCCCTTTTCAGCGGGGGATAGGCCTGCCAGCACCGCTAGAGCGGCTTTCATCGATGATGGATTGGCGTTGTATGTATCGTTTATTATTGTGGTTTTTTTTCTTCCCTTGACGATCTCAAGACGCTTTCCGGAAAAAGCGGCTTTTGCCAGCCCCTGCTTTATCTTTGAATTTTCTATTCCCAGCTCTATTGCCGCTGCCGAGGCTGCCATCGCGTTATAGATGTTGTGTGCGCCGGGGAGCGAAAGCTTTAGGTTTATCCTTCTGCCTCTGCCGCAAAGAGTAAAAACCGCTTTGTTATCCTTTGTGGAAGGGGAGAGAGCGCGAATATTTGCCGAGGCTGTCATCCCGAAAGAAATTATCCTTGCTCCGGACAGACCAGCTTTTTTTCTAAGAAGAGGGTAGTGGTCGTCATCTTTGTTAACAATAGCAAAGGAATCCTTTTGAAGGAATTCAAAGATCTCACTTTTGGCAAGAGCAATGTTCCTTCTGGTCTTTAACTGCTTAAGGTGCGCCTGTCCCGTGTTGGTCACAACCGCTATGTCCGGCCGGCATATCCTTGCCAGCTGCCTTATTTCCCCTTTTTTCTGCATCGCCAGCTCGACCACGGCATATTTGTGCGACGGCCTTATTTTTAGAAGGGTGAGCGGCACGCCTATTTCATTGTTCAAATTCTTCTCGGTCTTGAGGGTGGCCCCGCAAAGGGACAATACCGAAGATAGCATATCCTTTGTGGTGGTCTTGCCGCTGGTGCCGGTGATGGCTATCACCTTTGCTTTCATTTTTTTTCTGTGGGCCAGGGCAATGTCGTGGAGGGCTTTGAGCCCGTTTGAAACAATGGCTGCCGATGCGCCTTTTTTTAGAGCGGCTTTGGCAAAGCGCCTGCCGTCAAAATTGGGGCCTTTAAGCGCGATAAAGAGCTCGCCTTTTTTTATAGTCCTTGAATCGGTAGAAACGCCCGAAAAGGAAATACCTTTGTATTTAAACATCACAAAACAACCCGAACCTAAAGGTTCGGCTCCGGCTGATCTTTTCCAAAGGAGCCGACGCGACTCGACCGAGCTCGTCGAGGTCTTCAGCGTCGGGACTTTGGGTCATTTAACATCCGCAGAGTCAAGGAACTGTTTGTTGGACTTGTACTCTTTTAGCCTGTCTATTAACTGCTCCGTTGCTTCGTTGCCTTCGAAGCTGTCAAGCACTTTCCTAAGCAGCCAGACCTTTCTTAACTCGTCCTCTGTCAGCAGCAGCTCTTCTTTTCTTGTTCCGGACATCCGCACATCTATTGCCGGAAAGATCCTTCTGTCGGAAAGTTTTCTGTTTAGATGCAGCTCCATATTGCCCGTGCCCTTGAATTCCTCATAAATGACATCGTCCATCCTGCTGCCTGTTTCCACCAGCGCGGTCGCAAGTATCGTCAGGCTGCCTCCGCCTTCTATGTTCCTGGCGGCGCCAAAAAACCTCTTTGGCCTGTGCAGACAGGTTGGGTCAAGGCCTCCGGACAGAGTCCTTCCTGATGGAGGGGTCACCAGGTTATAGGCCCTGGCAAGCCTGGTTATGCTGTCCAAAAGGATCACAACATTCTTGTTGGCTTCTACAAGGCGTTTGGCGCTCTCAAGCACCAGTTCCGCAACCCTGATGTGGTTTTCAGGCGGTTCGTCAAAGGTCGAGCTTATAACTTCTCCGTTGACCGACCGGGCCATATCGGTAACTTCCTCCGGCCTTTCGTCCACCAGAAGGACCTTAATTATGAATTCCGGGAAATTCTTGGAAATACTGTTGGCGATATTCTTTAGTACGGTCGTCTTTCCCGCCTTGGGAGGCGACACTATCATTCCCCTCTGTCCGACACCGATGGGGGACATAAGGTCGATAAGCCTGGCGGACATAGGGCAGCCCAGATATTCGAGAACTATCTTTTGGTCCGGAAAGATGGGGGTCATCGCGTCAAAAGGGACTCTTTCCCTTATCTTTTCGGGGTCCTGGCCGTTAACTGCCTCTATCTTTAATAGGGAGAAGTATTTTTCCCCTTCTTTAGGCGGGCGTACCTGGCCCTGTATCAGGTCGCCGTTGGCAAGATCGAACCTCCTCATCTGTGTCTGCGAAACATAGATGTCATCGGCGCTGGGAAGATAAGTTTCTGTCCTGAGGAACCCGTAGCCCTCGGGAAGGATTTCGAGCACCCCTTTTGCAAAGATGAGTCCGTTGCTCTGTGTCTTTGCCTCCAGTATCTTGAACACGAGGTCGTGCTTTCTGAACTGCCTGTAGTTGGGTATTTTTAATTCCTTTGCCAGTTCAAAAAGCTCCGGTATCGTCTTTTTTTGCAGCTCGGATATGTCCATATTGCTCCTCCGTGGTTTAATTGGTCTGCAGAATTATATTGATAGAATTTTGGTCATCCGAAATATGCTGGTTTATCGCGCGGCACTCTAAGTGCGGCTTACAGCACTATTCTACAATGCCTTTGCTGCGGTTGTCAATATGCCGTCGGGGAGACTCGAACTCCCATGGTGTTACCCACACGATCCTGAGTCGTGCGCGTCTGCCAATTCCGCCACGACGGCCCTTCGACTTCGCTCACTGCGTTCGCTCCGCTCAGGGCCTTGCCCTATGCTGAGCGAGCGTAGCGAGTTAAAGCATGCCGGAGGAGAGGGTCGAACTCTCACGCCCTTGCGGACTCGCGATTTTGAGTCGCGCGCGTCTGCCAGTTCCGCCACTCCGGCCCCTCGACTCCGCTCGGGGAAAGCCCCGTCATTCTATAAATTCGCCGAAGTTCCTGAACTTATTATATCTGTCCTTAATTACATTTTCGGGGGAAAGATTTTTAAGGTCACTCAATTGAGCAAGTAGAGCCTCTTTAAGATTTTCGGCCGCTATCTTAAGGTCGTTATGGGCGCCTCCCAGCGGTTCTTTTATGATACTATCTATTACTTTTAGTTCAAAAAGGTCTTTTGCGGTGAGTTTGAAGTTTTGCGCTGCTTCGGCGGCTCTTGAGGCATCCTTAAAAAGTATAGCCGCGCAGCCTTCGGGGGAAATAACGGAATAGATGGAGTATTCGAACATGAGGACCCGGTTGCCCATCCCTATGCCAAGTGCCCCTCCGCTTCCGCCTTCTCCTGTTATTACGCAGACCATTGGCACTTTCAAAAGCGCCATTTCTCTTAGATTTCTGGCTATTGCCTCTGCCTGTCCTCTTTCCTCGGCCCCGATACCGGGATAGGCTCCCGGAGTATCTATCAGGCAGATCACCGGGTTGTTGAATTTTTCCGCCATTTTCATCAGCCTGAGCGCTTTTCGATAACCTTCCGGATGGGCCATGCCGAAGTTCCTGAAGATATTCTCTTTTGTCGAATTTCCCTTTTGCTGTCCCAGTACCATCACGGGCCTGCCGTCAAGTTTTGCAAAACCGCCCACCAGGGCATTGTCGTCCCCAAAATAACGGTCCCCGTGCAGTTCGACAAAATCCTCGAATATTTGCCCGATGTAATCGAGCGTTGTGGGCCTTTGCTGATGTCGCGATACTGATACGACCTGTATCGGGGTCAGGCTCGAAAAGATCTCGCGCCTCAGGGATTCTATCCTTTTTTCGAGAGCAGAGGTTTCGCTCTCAAGGTCAAGAGCTCCGCTTTTGCCGAGCTTTTTGAGCTCGTCTATCTTTTTGTAAAGGCTTGCTATAGGCCTTTCAAAGTCAAGGAGAAATCTGTTTTGCATGATATTAGTACCCGAACCAGTCCAGGCATTTTATCAGGACCTGCCTGAGCTCTTTTCTGTCGACCACCATGTCCACCATCCCGTGCTCCACAAGATATTCCGACCTCTGGAACCCGGGAGGAAGTTTTTGCCTTACGGTCTGCTCGATGACCCTGGGGCCTGCAAACCCGACTAGTGCGGCCGGTTCGCCAATATTTATGTCCCCCAGCATGGCAAAGCTGGCGGAGACTCCTCCCGTGGTAGGGTCGGCAAGGATGCTTATGAAAGGGATGTTATTTTGTCCCAGCATCGCAAGGGCCGAAGATGTCTTGGCCATCTGCATCAGGGACATTATGCCTTCCTGCATTCTGGCGCCGCCCGAAGTGGATACTATTATAAGAGGAAGACGCAGTTTTAGGGCCCTTTCGGCCGTTCGGGTGATCTTTTCGCCCACTACGGAGCCCATGCTGCCGCCCATAAAACCGAAGTCCATTACCGCCAGACAGACATGCTTTCCGCCTATCGTGCCCTCTCCGGTGACCACCGCTTCGGTCAACCCGGATTTTTCTTCGTGCTCAAGCAGCCTTTTTGCGTACTGTTTTGTGTCAAAAAAACCGAGAAAATCCTTTGACCTCATTTCGGGATAGTAAGGGGAAAAGCTCGACTCGTCAAGCAGGGTGGCTATTCTCTCTTTTGAAGAAAGTTTGAAATGATAGCCGCATTTGGGGCAGACTTTCAGATTTGCTTCAAGATCTTTGTTGAACAGCGTTTCTTTGCATTTAAAGCACTTGACCCAGAGATTGCCGGGAATATCGAGCCTCTCGGCAGAGTAGGAAGGGCTTTTTTTCTTGTTAAACCACTCTGAAATTGTCATGTTGTCTAAACCTTTAATGTATGTTATTATAACATAGTAAAACTTAAGGGAGCAGATAATGGCAAACATAAAATCGGCTATTAAAAGGATCAAGACCAACTCAAGGAACGAGCAGCGCAACAAGGCCCTAAAATCCAGGGTCAAGAAGGCCGTTAAAGAGGCAAGGACAGCAATAAGCGTTAAATCGGAACAGGCCAGTCAGACCCTCAAGGATGCCTTAAAGAGGATCGACAAATCGGTGACAAAAGGTCTGCTCCACAAAAGGACCGCCGCCCGCAAAAAATCCAGACTGATGAAGCTGTTCAACAGGACAAAATAACCCCCTCTGTATCTCCCCCTTGTTAAGGGGGAGAAAGGCAAAGGCCTGCAAGATGACATCAATATCACTGAAAGCATTTGCAAAGATAAACCTCACGCTCAAGATCCTTGGGATAAGGCCGGATGGATTCCACGAGATAGAAAGCATTATGCAGAATGTTTCGCTATATGACGAGATAGAAATACGGTCGAAATTCGATGGAAATTCGATAGAAATACATTGTTCAGACGATAACGTTCCTGCAGGAGAAGGAAATATCTGCTATAAAGCGGCGCAATTGATCAGGAAAAAGTTCAATATAGAAAAAGGAATAAGCATAGAGATAAAAAAGAATATTCCTATGGAGGCGGGATTGGGCGGAGGGTCTTCGAATGCGGCGGCAGTTCTTGTTGGCCTGAATAAGATGTGGGAGCTAAAATTGAAGGAAAAAGAACTGATAGAACTTGCCGCACAAATAGGTTCAGATGTACCTTTCTTTATTATTGGCGGTAGATGCTTATGCAAGGGGAGAGGGGAGAAGATGGAGAAAGATGTAAGGGCACGCGGCCGCGTGCCCCAACGATATATCATCATAAAACCAGATATCTCGGTCCCGACCAAATGGGCGTATGAGGAATGGGATAAATTTAGAGCACAGAGCTTAGAACACAGAACACAGAGCACAGGGAATGATCTTGAGGCAGTGGTCATAAACAAGTATCCGGTGATCGGAGAGGTGAAGAAGGCTTTGTTGGAGGCGGGATGCACCGGCGCTCAGATGACGGGAAGCGGCAGCGCGGTGTTTGGCAGCGGCGCAAGTCAAGAGAGCTTCAGGAAGATAAACGTTAAACACAAAAACGCGTTCTTTGTTGAAGAGCAAGATAAAGGGGTCGATATAGCGGCCTCGTGAACAAAAGAGGCTTAGGGCCTAACCCTTCTTCGTTAAATCTGCCGCAGATGGAATAGTTGGTATCGTGGGGCCCGATAGAGTAGGTGGGCCGCAGCAGGTCCGGGATCTCTTCTTTTTTCATCCCGCGGAAAAAATGGGTGGTTCCTGCAGCCGGATTGTCGCGAAAAACCTGGTGGTGTCCAAAGCGAGACGAATACGCTCCGGGCAGCCAAGTACTGTTGATCGGGCAATATATACGCGCCATACAGCCCCCTCTAATAGATATATCGTTAAAAAACCGGGTGGATTTCTTGCCGGAAGACCCCGAGGAGAGTTCAGACGCCTAAGATCTTGATTATCACCCTTTTTTCTCTCTGTCCGTCCCACTCGCCGTAAAAGATCTGCTGCCAGGGCCCGAAGTCTGGGCGGCCTTTGGTTATGGGTACGATTATCTCATGGTTAAAAAGCAGGGATTTTAAGTGAGCGTCCCCGTTATCTTCTCCCGTCATGTGGTGCCTGTAATCAGGCCTGTCCGGTGCTGTTTTTTCCGCCCATTCCATCAGGTCTTTTTTTAAGCCGCTCTCCTCGTCATTTACGAACACGGAGGCCGTTATATGCATGGCGGAAACGAGCGCCATCCCGTCGGATATTCCGGACTTTTCGATCGCTCTTTCAACTTCAGGGGTGATGTTGATGAATTCCTTTTCATTCTTTGTCTTGATCTTTAGGTATTCTGTGTAGGTTTTCATGACAGGATCATAGCATAAAATAAAAAATCATAGGGCTTGCCCTGAGCGAACGAAGTGAGTCGAAGGGCAAGCCTATAAGCCGGGTTCTGTCCACCCGGAGTTACCCGGGATGTACGGCCATCTATCTGGGATGCCCATTGCTGGACACCTCGATGCGGCAATTCAATGCCTTGCTGCAGGTGGGGTTTGCCTTCTCTTATGTCCCCATAAAAGAATGTGAGCTCTTACCTCACAGTTTCAACTTTGCCATCCCCGCTTTAGGCGGGAATTCGGCCGTGTGATTTCTGTGGCACTTTCCCTGGAGTTTCCTCCGGCAGACGTTATCTGCCACCGCTTTGTGCAGCCCGGACTTTCCTCCCCCTCGACTCGCTGCGCTCGCTCGGGGCAAGCCCCTCGAAGCGTTTTGAGCAAGAAGGCGACCGTCCAGCTTGCCCTTAAGAATATTCTAGCATTTTTCAGGTAGGAGTGTTTGCGTTGTCTATGCCGAGGTTTGCCAGAGCGTCGGCTCTTTTGTTCTTTTCTCTAGGGATATGGGCTATCTTAAAGGTCTTGAACCTGCCTATCAGCGATCTTGCCTGAAAGAATAAAAGCCTTAACTGCTCGTTCTTTACTTTATATCTTCCGTTGATCTGCTCTACCAAAAGCTCGCTATCCGCCATAAAATGGGCTTCCGTAAAGCCCTTTATCAAAGTCTCTTCAAGGCCTCTGATAAGGGCAAAATACTCCGCAGTATTATTGGTTCCTTTGCCTATATGCTCGGACACCTCAAAAACCGTTTTGCCGCTCTTAACGGCTGAAACCCCGATACCGCACTGCCCGGGATTTCCCCTGCAGGCGCCGTCGGTATAGACCTCAAGCATTTTTTATTGCTTCTTTCATTACTATTTTTAGCGGGACCTTGTTCTTTATCGCGGCCAGCCTGCAGTCTTCATATTCCGGTTGGATATTTACGGCTTGGTTGTTCAGGAAGGATGCTTTTGCTTTGAGGTTGCCGTATTTTGTTTTAATGGAAAATACTTTTCTTTCTAGACACTTCCGGTCATATTCTCTCATCCTTACTCCTATGGTGGTAGTTTCCCTGAACAGGATATCCAGCACCTTCTGGAGGTCTTTCTTTGAAGAGATAACGGTAAGCAGAATCCCCGGCCGGTTTTTTTTCATTTGAATGTGTGAGATATAAGCATCAAGTGCGCCGGCAGCAAATAAGCGTTCAAACAGATAGTTGTAGATCTGAGGGTTCATATCATCGATATTGGTCTCGACCGAAATGACCTTGTCGGCGGCTTTTGTATCCGAAGTCTCTCCGATCATCATTCGGAGCGTGTTGGGGTGTTCGAGCTCCGCTTTTCCGGCGCCGTATCCTATCTTTGATACCATCATGTCCGGCATATTGCCAAATGAATCCGCAAGAGAGGTTAAAATGGCAGCGCCCGTGGGGGTGACCAATTCTTTGTCCACATCTATTTTATAAAGGGGAATGCCTTTTAACAGTTCCATGGTAGCCGGCGCCGGGACCGGCAGTCTTCCGTGAGAGCAGTCAACAAAACCGCGACTTAAAGGTAAAGGAGAGCAGTACACTTTTTCTATTTTCAGGAGTTCCAGTCCTACCACAGATCCGACAATATCCACAATGGCGTCAACAGCCCCGACTTCGTGGAAATGGATCTTGTAGATGCTTGTTCCGTGCACTTTAGCTTCGGCCTTAGCCAGCCGGGTAAAGACGGCGACAGAGCGTTCCTTTACCGATCTTGACAGTTTGCTGCGGGTGATGAGACGGGTGATGTCGCGGAGATTTCGGTGAGGATGATGCTTATGGAGGGGCAATTCGTGAATTGCCCTTACCGGTTTTATCTTTACATCCAGGTAGGTACAGGATATCCCGTTCTTGCTGATCTTGCGGGCCGTTATATCGTATCCGGAAAGTTTAAGTTTCTTAAGCTCTGCCTTCAACTTCTTTATGCTTAATCCCGCATCAACGAGCGCCCCCAGTATCATATTGCCGCAGGCGCCGCTGAAGCAGTCAAAATAGGCTGTCCTCATTTTCTCCTCATTATAGCGTCGGCAAGGCATGCCGCGCCAAAGCCGTTGTCTATATTGACCACGCCCACTCCCGTGGCGCAGGCGTTCATCATTGTCAAAAGTGCAGAAAGCCCTTTGAAGCTGGCGCCGTAGCCGACACTGGTGGGAACTGCTATCACAGGAGCCGATGCAAGCCCGGCTATAATGCTAGGCAGCGCCCCGTCCATTCCGGCAACGACTATTATGACAGGCGCGGACATAATATCCTTTGTTCTGTCAAGAAGCCTGTGGAGTCCGGCTACTCCGACATCATAGATCCTCTTTACCTTATTGCCAAGGAGCTCCGCTGTTACGGCGGCCTCTTCGGCAACCGGAATATCGGCTGTTCCGGCGGTAATAACAAGTATCGGCTTTTTTGAGGCAGAGCTGTCCTTTCTTTTTGTGCTCCTGACGGATATTACCCGTGCGAGAGGGTAGTATTTTGCATTCGGAAGATTTTTTTTGATCTCCAGAAATATTTTTTCATCTGCCCTTGTGGCAAGCACATCCTTCTGGGTCAAGGCTATTTTTTTAATATGTTCTATGGTCTTGCCCGGGCAGTATATGACCTCGGGAAAACCTTTTCTCAGCTGGCGGTGATGGTCGACCTTTGCAAAGCCAAGGTTCCGGTAGGGGAGAACCCGCAAAAGCGAAAGCGCTTCATCAGGGGAGAGCTTGCCTTTTCTGAGGCGGGACAAAATTCTTTTTAGCTGTGGAAGGTCCATTGTGTAAGAACCTCAGTTGGACATCACATTAAGTTTGCTGTCAGAAACACGGATAGAGCAGGTGCCCGAGCTCTTGATGAGCTCCCCGTCAAATTTTGCGTAAGTATCCAAAGGGCACTCAATGTCGACTTTTGAGGCTCTCAAACTTATCAGGTCATCAGCGTACCTGCCGCAGCCTTTCTTTATCTTTGAGCGGTTGGCCAGATAACGGAGCTTTCCGCTGCTTTTGATGACGGCAAGGTCCAGCAATCCGTCTTCAAGGCTGGCCTTTGGAGCCACAAGGCGGCCCCCAAAAAAATATCTCCCGTTTGCCACCTGCACCGAGATGACGGAGGAATTTATCACAGAGGAGTCCGCCGTTATTACCACCCGCAGCGGCTTGAACCTTCGGAAAAAGAAGAGAGCCTCAGCTATTCTGTCCTTTAAGGCAATAGAGCCGGTGCCTCCTACGCCTTCCTTTGCAAGTTCGGTCCTTAGCCCCAGGGATACTCCGTTCAAAAAATGCCGCCCGTTGATAAGTCCCAGATCTATCTTTCTTGAGTGCCCGTCAAGTGCGGTCTCGCATGCAGAAATAAGATTATCGGGATCCAGACCGAGGGACCTTGCAAAATCGTTCCTTGTTCCTGCGGGGATCACCGCAAGACGGGTCCTGCTTCCGGCAAGCCCGTTGGCAACTTCGTTGGCAGTGCCGTCACCGCCTACAGACAGGACCATGTCAAAGCCGTCTTCGACCGCCTTTTTTGCAAGGGTTGCGGCGCCCATCGGCCTAAAGGTGCGGTCAAGGCTGTACTCGAGCCCTCTGCCGCACAAAAAGTTCTCTACCTCGTACGCAAGCTTTTTTGCTTTTCCTTTGCCTGCCTGAGGATTGACAATGATCTTGATGTTCATCGGTTAAAGAATTATAACATAACGCTTGAGCCAAACCGCCTCACTGCGCCTTAAAATAAAGGACCCCGGGGATCTCCCGGGGTCTTCTTTTATATAAAAGTATTTTTCAGCCTATTTTTTTGAAGATGTTGCCCACCACCATATCAAAGCGATGATTATTATCGCTATAACTACCCACCATATCCAGTTCATATCTTCACCTCCTTTGCTCAAGGATGTGCAAATTCTACCACCGGGAAAGTGTTTGTCAAGGGGTGCTCTTGAAAGAGACGGATAAAAAGATTAATATAAAAAAAGACATGAACTTCAACTATCTTCCGCCGCTTCCAAAACCCTGTACTCTGGTGCCCGAGGCCTGGAAGGACGCGGCCAAGCGGCCGAGAGGCCTTGAATACAGGAACGGCATCTATTGCGCGATGGATGCCATGCCGGCCAAGAACACGGTGCTTATAAGCGCGGACTCCGTCGCCCATCTCAAAGAGCTGTGCTTTTTCCTCATCTGGAGATATCAGAAGACCTATACCAGGGATTATTACGAAACACTTTACGGCAAAATGTTCCAGGCCTTTTGCGATCTGCTTGACGGCAAAAGAGCCTCTCTCAGCGGGGTCCCGGGGCTTTTTAGCGGCATAGTTTTCGGCGACAAGCAGTACAAATTCAAGATGACATTTTATTCACAGCAGATCGTGCCCATGCAATTTTCCGGTGCAAAGATCTGTATGGGGCTTGTTGTTGACAGGGTGCAGAACGCGGCAGGGCTTCCGGTAAAGAACCCGCAGGACCTTGCCAATGCTTATAAGGAACTAAAGACCATTGTCGGCCAGGAGCTTGATTACATGGGACAAAACCCCAACCTGAATAAGAAAGACGCTCCGGACCCCAAAACCAAACAGTGAAAAAGCTCTACCTTGCTTCCGCCTCCCCCCGAAGAAAGCAGCTGATAAAAAAAATACCAGGCTGGAAGGTCTTTATTGTCCAAAACGATCATGATGAAAATGAAGGCAAGCGGCTGCCGCCCGGCAAACTGGCGGTCCATCATGCAAGAGAAAAAGCGCAGAAAGCGGCCCCAAAAGTTAAGAGCGGAACGATCGTGGGGGCAGATACTATAGTTGTCTGCGCGGGAAAGATACTGGGAAAACCCAAGGATAAGAAGGATGCAGCAAGGATGTTGAGGATGATAAGCAATAAGGTGGTGCGGGTAATTACGGGGATTGCGGTGATCAATGTTGATAGGGGCACGCGGCCGCGTGCCCGTACAGATTATGCAGTCACCCATGTCAAGATCAAAAAATTATCAAAGAATGAGATTGATTCTTATGTAAAAACAAGAGAGCCCCTGGATAAGGCTGGGGCTTTTGCCATCCAGAGCAGGGGAGCGTTCCTGGTGGAGCGTATAAAGGGCGACTATGATAATGTGGTAGGGCTGCCTACCGAGAAACTTAAATGTATGATCTCATAATCGTTGGCGCAGGCCCCGCAGGAATGATGGCAGCAATAAGGGCTGCGGAGCGCGGGCTCAAGGTCCTGATCCTGGAAAAGAACGCCTCTGCCGGAAAAAAACTGCTCATCTGCGGCAACGGCCGGTGCAATGTGACCAATGCGGAAAAGGACCCCGCGGCTTTCTGCTTTAACTACATGAAGAACCCTAAGTTCATGATCGGCATGCTTCACAATTATTCAAATCTGGAAGTGATGGAATTCTTTGAGTCGTCAGGAGTGGCCCTCAAAGTCGAGCCTGGTTTAAAAGTGTTCCCCAAAAGCAATAAGGCGAGGGATTTTCTTGAAGCGCTTCTTAACAGGCTTTTAAAGCTTAAGGTGGGCATCATTTATGAAGCGCCTGTCGAGGAGTTGCTCACCAGCCCTCACCCCCAACCCCTCGACTACGCTCGGGGCAAGAGGGAGAGGGGAGCAGTCATCCGGGGTGTCAAGACCCCCAAGGGGGAATTCCTTGCGCCAAATGTCCTCCTCTCGACCGGGGGCAAAACAAAGCAGAGAACAGGTTCAACGGGAGACGGGTTCAGGTTTGCAGAGAGCCTGGGACATAAGATAATCCCTCCAAAGAAAGCGCTGTACCCGTTTGAAGTGCGTGAAGTCGAGCTTTGCCGAAAACTCAACGGTCTGAGCGTAGAGGCTGAAGTCTCGTTCATCAACCGCACCGGACTGCTTTTTAAGGACCGCGGACCTATAATGTTCGCGAACTTCGGCCTTACCGGGCCCACCATGATAAATGCGAGTCTTAATGTTTCGAACGCCCAGATGAGCGGCTTCAGGGTCTCGATCAATTTCTTCCCCGGGTTTGACGAAAAGAAAGTCGATGAGCTTTTGGTTAGTAATTTTGCGGCCAATCCCAATAAAGATGTTCTTAATTCCCTTTTCCTGCTGCTTCCAAAGTCTTTACCGCCTGTGATCCTGGAGCTTTGCGGAATAGTCTCGGACATCAAGGTGCACGACCTGACAAAAGAGCAGAGAAAACAAATACTGAAGCAGCTCACCGATCTCTCATTCACTATCTCAAATTATGTCATTGTCAACAAATCGATCGCCACCGACGGAGGCATAGACCTGAAAGAGATCGACAATAAGACCCTGGGATCAAAAATAGTTAAAGGGCTGTATTTTGCGGGAGAGATACTTGATGTCATAGGAAAGACGGGAGGTTTCAACCTTCAGGCGGCCTGGTCAACGGGGTGGACGGCGGGCAACAGCGTTAGCGGTGGTATAATTAAGTAAATACGGCAAGGAGGAGCAATATGTCAACCGATCTTGAAAAGGCCGCGAAGACCTCGATACTGCTTGAAGAAGAAGGATATGCTCTCTATATGAAGGCGGCAAACGGCTCAAAGAACTCTCTGGGAAGCGCCACGCTAAAAGCCATAGCCGATAAAGAACTTATGCACATAAAGGCAATAGAGAACTTTTATTCCCAGATAACCGGTAAGGACTTTGACAGGGCTGCAGGCGCAGCGGATGCGCAGTGGAGCGGCAGGCTTAAGGCTGAAGTCCTAAGCGGGATAAAAGCCTCGCTTGAAAAAAGCGTTGCCCCGGATAAGGAACTTATGCACGCCTATGAAGTGGGAATGGACCTTGAAAAAAAGGGGTATGACTTCTACAAAAAAATAGCCGGCGAGACCGAAGAGCCGGCCGCAAAAAAACTGTTCGAGTTCCTTGCCAAGGAGGAGAGCATACATTATGACCTCCTTGAGGACACCCATCTTTACCTGTCAAATCCCTCCGAATGGTTCCACAAGGAGGAAAAATGGCTGGTGGAAGGCTGATACCGCGCCCAAAGGACCTGGCGCTTTTACTGACCGCTGTACTGTGTGCCGGCGCTCTCTTTTTTGCCCTCAGCAAGGGCTTTATCAAGAAGAACGATGAGATCAATATCCTTGTCATGGGCATAGATACAGCATCGGGCTGGAGAGCAAGATCTGATTCCATCAACCTGGTGCATATAAACTATGCCGATAGGAGGATAGGTATCCTTGCGATACCAAGGGATACCCTGGTGGACATACCTGGATACGGGCAGGACAAGATAAATCATGCTCATATGTACGGAGGTCCGGAGCTGTCCTGTCTTACCGTGTCAAATTTTCTCAAGGTCCCCGTCCATTATTACATCGATATCAATTTTCCGCTTTTCATGAACCTTGTCGACAGTATCGGGGGTGTTACTGTTGATGTCGAAAAGCCGCTCTACTACAGCGACAACGCAGGAAGCCTGCATATCAATCTTAGGGCGGGGCCGCAGAGGCTTTCGGGATATCAGGCAATGGGCTATGTGCGCTTCCGCCATGACAATGCTTCTGACTGGGGCAGGATAGACCGCCAGCACAAGTTTTTTCAGGCCCTTGTAAGGGAGGTGTCAAAGCCTTCGAATCTATGGAAAACGCCCCTTCTGGCCTACGGAGTTTCATCAAATATCCGGACCAATCTCGGCCCCATGCAGGTGCTCAAACTGGCGATGGGGGCTTCAAGCATTTACAGGAACGGAAGGGTTGATACGGGAACAATTCCGGGAGGGGGCGCAAGGCTTGCGAGGGGCTATTTTATACTGACGGACGAGGCCGGGAAACAAAAAGTCATAAACGAGGTCATCTTCGGAAGAAAGTAGCGACCTTGTCCTTCAGTTCTTTTTCGGTTTTGTCGTTCACAACAATATAGTCTGCCTGCTTAACGCATTCAAACAGCTGCTGTCTTGCCGGGTCCTTAGAGTTTTCCTGTTGCTCTATCTTAATGAAGTCCTGAAGGGTCTTTTCGAATCCCGTCCTGCCTCTTTTTTTTGCTCTCTCAAACCTCAGCTTGACCGGCGCGTCAATTGCGATCAAAATAAAACCCGGCAGTTTTCGCAGTTCGTTTATTTCCGCAAGATTGCGGATGCTGTCGATGACCGCGGGATGGATGTCATCCCGTAGGGGCAGGTCACGACCTGCCCCTACAAGCTTTTCCACGACTTTTTGTGCCAGAACCGCAGGCCCATGCTCCTTGCGCAGCTTGTTGCCTACCAGGATAAGGTTTTCCCTGCTGTGGTCAAGCCCCATTGCGGTTGCTTCTTCCCTTACTATGTCTGACAGGGAATAATAATTGAACCCTCTTTCGATGAGGAGTTTTGCGACCGTGCCTTTGCCGGAGGCGTTAAGGCCTGTGAGGCCGAGATATTTTGGGCTGGCTTTTTCCATTCCATATATTATATAACAGGATAAGCCCGTTTTTCTTATTGACATGCTTGGTTATTGGCGTGATAATTAGGACAATGGACCAGGAGGAGGCAAAAGTTGGGCTGGACTAGAAAGCACAAATATCCAAATCCTAAACCCTAAACAAATTCCAAATCCCAAACTCAAAA
>CAYUCV010000019.1:5766-18400 GCA_964443545.1 uncultured bacterium | reverse complement strand
CTTGCTGTTGAGAACATAGAGGATACCATACCCATAGCCTGGGACTTTGCCAAGAACATAAGGGACGGTTTTATCCTGAGGGTAAGAGGCGACAGCATGACGGAAGCCGGGATAAACGAGGGCGACCTGATAATGGTAAAGCCCCAGCCGGAGGCTAACAACGGGGATATAGTGGTGGCAATGGTGGACGAAGGCGCCACGGTAAAAAGATATTTCAAAAGAAGCGACTGCGTCATCCTTAACCCGGCAAACCCAAGATATAACCCCATCAGGGTGAGCAGGAACTTCAGGCTTATCGGCAAGGTCATGGGGCTGATCAGGAGATACTGAAATCATCAAAGTCGCAACCATCTTCGACAAAGGGAAGATCAAGCCCGTGTGGTTTATAAATGACGGGCGCAAGTATCTTGTCAGGGAAATAAATTACGAATGGGTAAAAAAGAACGGAGCGTCAAAGGTCCATCATTTTGCCGTAAGCGACGGCGCAAACACTTTTGAACTGTCCTTTGACGACCTTGAACTCACATGGAAGATAGAAGACTGATCCTTCATATCGATATGAACTCCTATTTTGCCTCGGTGGAGCAGGCTTGTGATCCTTTTCTTCGCGGAAAACCGGTTGCCGTGGGAGGAGGCATATCAAAAAGGACCGTAGTTGCCACAGCCTCTTATGAGGCCAGGGCAAGGGGCGTAAAGACCGCAATGTCCACATGGGAGGCCCTTAGAATATGTCCCGACCTTATCGTGATAGAGGGCGACATGGCAAAGTATCTGCACACCACAAGAGAAATATTGAAGATCTTTTACCGGTATACCGATCTTGTAGAAGAATTCTCTATAGACGAGGCGTTCCTGGATGTGACCGGAACTGCCGAAAGATTTGGAGGAGTCCTGCAGCTGTGCCGCAGGATAAAGGACGAGATAAAGAAAAGGTTCGGGCTTACCTGTTCTATAGGGATCGCTCCAAACAAGCTTGTCGCAAAAGTAGCCAGCGGCCTCCAAAAGCCGGACGGACTGGTGCTTGTAGAAAAAGAAAACATCCCTCTGCTTCTAAAAAACCTCCCTGCAAAGGAACTGTGCGGGATAGGGAAGCGGACGGATGAAATTCTTAAAAGGATGGGAATACGGACTTGCGGACAACTGGCAAGTTATCCCGTCCAAAATCTTATAGAAAGGTTCGGTCTTGTACAGGGAGTGCGGCTTTCAAATATGGGTAAAGGTAAAGATGACAGCCCCGTTGACCCCCAAAAGAACAGGAGCAATGCAAGGTCCATAAGCCATTCCTATACACTTCCGAAGAATGAGACAAGCTTTTCTGCCGTTAAAAGTTATCTTCTGCAGCTTTGCGAACAGGTGGGAAGGAGAGCAAGAAAGCAAGGATATAAAGGCTGCACTGTCTCACTTTATGTAAGGTACGGGGACTTTAGCGGTTACTGCAGGCAAAAGAAGCTAAAGAACTATGTTGATAACGGCTTTGAGATATATGAAAAGGCGCTTAAACTGATAAACCCCCTCTGTATCTCCCCCTTGGCAAGGGGGAGATGTCCCGAGCAAACTTGTCCCGAGCGAAGTCGAGGGAGGCGAGGGACAGAGGGGGTCAGGATGATCGGAGTCTCTCTTTCCGGCTTTATAAAAGGCATCGACCAGATAAGCCTTATAGAACACAGAGAGAACACCAAAAAGGCCCTTGCTGCAATGGATAAGATAAATGACAGGTTTGGTGAATTCAAAATTACAAGGGCCAGCATATTGCACAACAAACTCGGGCAAAAATGCGGGATGAGAGATGTTTAGAATTTAGAGTTTGGAATTTATTTAGGATTTAGAACTTAGAATTTAGAACTTAGGATTTAAAAATTAGTCTTCTGCGTTCGGCGGCAGTATGTACCTGGTAGACCTCCCGGCCCCCTGGCACAACAGGATCTTCTTGTCCGAGAGCATCGTCAGTTCAAGGTGGGCGGTCTTGTGTGAAATACCGAACATCTCTCTATATTCTTTGTTGGATATACTTCCGTGTTCTGAAATATAATCAAGAGCTCTCTTTTGTCTTTTGTTGAGGCCCTTGCCGGCCCAGGGGCTGGTTATTTCCTGTTCTTCTCTTTCTTTGGCCGGCCTCGAAACATCTCCGTCCCTTACGTAGCAGATGTCATCGGTCTTGTAGGGTTTTTCGTCACCCTCGTGAATGTTTATGACCGCTATCTTTTTACCGCTGCGCTCAAAAAGCTCCACGGAGGGTTTTACATGCGGTTTGCACTTTGATTCGCCGATGTCAGAAAGCCAGGACACAAAATCCTGTCCGGGTTCTATCCCGATAAAATGCTTGTTCTTGTCGTCTATGCCGAGGATAAACTTGCCGCCGTCACAGTTTGAAAAGGCGACAAATTCCCTTGCGATGTCGTCCTCAGGAGGGATCGCCTTTTCAAATTCAAGGGACTGTCCCTCTCCCTGCTCCAGCAGTTCCACTATTTCTTCCCAGTTAACCATCGATTTCAAATATATCATAAGGTGCCGAAAAATACCACACCCCCGCATATGACACACCAGACGCATTAGGGATGTGCCTGGCGCCGGAATTGCTGAGATGTCGACCATGATGGCACATAAATTGATCGGTTTTATATTGAACATCATATTCCCTCCTAAATGCTGTATCTGCGGTATGATAGGGGACGATGCATTTTGCCCGGGATGCGTTTCCCGGATCAAACACATTACCTATGACGGCAAAACGACATTTTCGGTTGCAGAATATGAAGGTGTGATCAAAAAGGCGATCAAGAAATTGAAATTCAATAAAAAGAAAAGGTTGGCTCCTGTCCTGTCAAAAATAATGCTGGACAACCTTCCGTTCTCGGGTTTTGATGTCATTGTGCCCGTGCCGCTCCACCGGGACAGGCAAAAGAAAAGGGGATTCAACCAGTCAGCATTATTGGCAAAGGACATTTCTGCCGTTTTTGGGGCCCCGCTGCTTACAGAAGTCCTCTTAAGGCAAAGGCCCACAACTCCCCAGTTTGGCCTGGACAAGACCAAAAGGGGCCCCAATGTAAAGGGAGCCTTCTGTGTAAAGCAGCCTGATATGATAGAAGGAAGGACCGTTCTGCTGGTGGATGACATACTGACCACCGGCGCCACGACCCTGGAGTGCAAAAAGGAGCTTTTATCCTGCGGATCGGCAAATGTCCTTATATATACTCTGTCAAAAGCTTAGCGTCGATGGCGTTGTGATATAATTTAGCTATAAAATCCAAGGAGGAAGACATGCAGATCAATTATAAGGGGCACGGGCTGGAGATGACCGAGGCTTTGAAGGACTATGCGGTAAAAAAGCTGCAAAAGATCGAACATTTTTTTCACAACATACAGCAGATAGACATTGAGCTGGAATTCAGCAAAATAAGGGAGGCCGCCAAGAACCAGATCGCCAAGGTCACCGTCTGGGCCTCCGGGACCAAGCTTCACGCCATAGAAGAGACCGGCGACATGTATGCCTCTATAGATCTTGTCGTGGACAAGCTAGACCATCAGATCAAGAAATTCAAGGAAAAACTGGTCCACGAAAAAAGGCGCGAATCGTCCAAAGAAAAGCATCATCTCATCGAAAACCTCGACCGGGAACAACCGGCGGAATAAATGCTCTTAAAACTAGTCGCAAGGCTGCTGGGGGTATCCTCGGAGAAAAAACTCAAGGAACTCCGGAATACCGTTGACAGGATAAACTTTTTTGAGGCTGACCTTAAACAGCTGTCCGATGCGGAACTTTCCTCTAAGACAGCGGAATTCAGAAAAAAACTCCAGGAAGGCGCCTCACTGGACGATCTTTTGCCGGAGGCTTTTGCCGTAGTTAGAGAAGCCTCTGTGCGCACCATAGGGCTGAGGCATTTTGATGTCCAGCTGCTGGGCGGCATAGTGCTGCATCAGGGCAAGATAGCGGAGATGAAGACCGGCGAAGGAAAAACGCTAGTTGCAACCCTTGCCCTTTACCTTAACGCGCTCACAAAAAAGGGCTGCCACCTGGTCACCGTAAATGATTACCTGGCCAAAAGGGACAGCCAGTGGATGGGCCCCATCTACAAGTTCCTCGGACTTTCCGTAGGCCTTATCCAGAACGGCATGGGGTACGAAGAAAGAAGAAAGGCCTACTCCTGCGACATAACCTACGGGACAAATAACGAATACGGCTTTGACTACTTGAGAGACAACATGGCTTCTTCCATCGAAGAATGCGTACAGAAAGAGCTGAACTTTGCAATCGTGGATGAAGTTGACAGCATTCTTATTGACGAAGCAAGGACCCCTCTGATCATTTCGGGCACCGTGGAGGAGGATGTTTCTCTTTACTTTAAGGCCGACCAGATAGCACGAAAGCTCCGCAAGCCAACGGATTATACATTTGACGAAAAAACCAAGAACGCGGTGCTTACAGAAGAAGGCATAAAAAAGACGGAAAAACTTGCAGGTATCGCGAGCCTCTTCGATGTGGAAAACATGGAACTGGCTCATTCAATAATCGAATCGCTCAAAGCCCATGACCCAAAAGGGTTCCAAAAAGATGTGAACTACATTGTCAAGGACGGCGAGATTGTGATCGTGGATGAATTTACCGGCCGGCTTATGACCGGCAGGCGCTACAGCGAGGGACTGCATCAGGCAATAGAAGCAAAAGAAGGGGTCCAGATAAGGAGCGAAAGCCAGACCCTGGCCACGATCACTTTTCAGAACTATTTCAGGCTCTATAACAAATTATCCGGGATGACAGGAACCGCGATGACAGAAGAAGCCGAGTTCATCAAGATCTACAAGATGGAAGTCCTTGAAATACCCACCCACATGAAGATGGTAAGGCAGGACTTTCCGGATATGGTCTACAAATCAAAAAAAGAAAAGTTCAATGCTATAGCCGAGGAAATAAAGAACTCCTATAAGACCGGCCGGCCCGTCCTGGTGGGCACCATCTCGATAGAAAATTCGGAACTGGTTTCCCAGATGATAAAAAGAAAAGGCGTGCCCCACCATGTGCTTAACGCCAAACAGCACGAAAAAGAAGCCGAGATAGTTGCCCGGGCAGGCCAAAAAGGCGCCGTTACCATCGCTACCAACATGGCGGGAAGAGGAACGGACATTGTTCTGGGGGAAGGGGTCAAGGAGCTGGGCGGACTGCACATAATAGGATCTGAAAGGCATGAATCACGAAGGATAGACAATCAGTTGAGGGGCCGCTCCGGAAGACAGGGAGACCAGGGCTCTTCACGGTTCTATGTTTCGCTCGAAGACGACCTGATGAGACTTTTCGGCGGACAGAGGATCCAGAACATAATGAACCGCCTAGGGATGGAGGAGGGCACCCCGATAGAGCACGGACTGGTGTCAAGCGCTATAGAGCGGGCCCAGAAAAAAGTTGAACAGTATCACTTTTCCATAAGAAAGCAGGTCTTGGACTATGACGATGTGATGAACAAACAGAGAGGAGCGATCTACGGGCTGCGCAGGAGAATACTGGAGAAGAGAGACCTGTCCGAAAAGATATTTGAAATGATAACGGCAGTATCGGCCGAGCTGGTGGACCAGGCCATTCCTCCCAAGATCCATCCGGACGAGTGGGATATAGACAGTTTAGAGACTTCTGTAAGAGAGGTCCTGCCGCAGGGAGCACAGATAAAAGACCTTAGGCAGCACAAAACAAAGGACCTACTTGTCTCATCCATAGAAGAAACTCTGAAGCAGGCGTATGAGGCAAGGCAGTCCCAAGTAGGACCACAGAACATGGGGGACCTTGAGCGGTTTGTGATGCTCCGCACGATAGACGATCACTGGATAGACCAGCTGCACAATATGGACTCTTTGCGCGACGGGATAGGGTTAAGGGCCTGGGGGCAGAGGGACCCTCTTATCGAGTATAAGATAGAGGCTTACAATATGTTCCAGGCAATGATGTCTTCGGCAAGAAAGGACATCCTCAGTCTTTTGTTCAAACTTCAGATAGTACAGGCAACAGAACCTGTCAAGCCAAAGATAAAATCGATGTCCTACGGGGCTCCCGACCAGGCAAGTGCCATTGCCCCCGTAGTCAAGGGCGAAAAAACCGGGCGCAACGACCCGTGCCCCTGCGGAAGCGGAAAAAAATACAAAAAATGCTGCATGGGAAAGGGCACGTAATATTGATTGTATTGTAGGGGCAGGTCGCGACCTGCCCCTACCGATCATAATGGAAAATTATAATATGTTGCCAGAATTAAAAACCGAAATAAACAAATTATCAGAAAAATTTAAAACCCTGAAACAAATGGTTGGTTTTGATGAACTGGAAAAGAGAAAGAACTCGCTCGAAGAAAAAGCTTCCGGCAGCAGCCTCTGGGAGGATCCCGTAAGAGCGAAAAAGCTGCTGCAGGAACTGGACCAGGTAAAAAAACAGCATTCGGAGCTCCTTGCGCTACAGAACGGCCTGGAGGAATCGGAAGTGTTCCTGGATATTGCGGCAAAGGAAAAGGACGACTCTTCACTGGCCTCGTTAAAGGAAGACATTTCAAAACTGCGGGCGCAGATAGACAGGATCGAGCTTTCCAAACTGTTAAGCGGAGAACATGACAAAGAGAACGCCATCCTCTCTATCAACGCCGGAGCCGGCGGCACCGACGCCCAGGACTGGGCGCAGATCCTGATGAGAATGTACCTGCGCTGGGCCGAGGAAAAAGGATATGAGACCGAGGTGGCGGACCTGTCTTACGGAGAGCAGGCAGGTATTAAGAACGCTGTCATCTTTGTCCGGGCTCCCTATGCCTTTGGCTACTTAAGGTCGGAGTCCGGAGTTCACCGCCTTGTCAGGATGTCACCGTTCAACTCAGACGGAAAGCGCCACACTTCGTTTGCCGCAGTCGAGGTCATCCCCGAAACAGGAGAGGACTTAACGGTAGAGATCAAGCCCGAGGACCTTAGGATAGACACCTTCCGCTCGAGCGGGCCCGGAGGGCAAAATGTCAACAAGACCAGTTCCGCCATCAGAATAACCCATCTTCCGACCGGGATAATCACCCAGTCGCAGACCAGCCCTTCGCAGCACAGGAACAAGGAACTGGCAATGACACTGCTGGCATCCAGACTAAAAGAAAGACTTGAAAAGGAACAAAAACAAAAAATAGAGGACCTCAAAGGCGAACAGAAACAGATAGCCTGGGGCAGCCAGATCAGGTCCTATGTTTTTGCTCCTTACCAATTGGTCAAAGACCACCGCACAGGGTCCGAAACAGGCAATGTGGAAAAGGTGATAGACGGTCAGATAGACCAGTTCATAGAAGCCTATTTGAAGGCGCAGCATTAACTGATATAATTGTGGAAATTAAAAACGGAGGTTAACAATGGACAAGAAGATCGTTCTTTCGGAAAAAGACCTGCCGCAGAAATGGTATAACGTGATGTCCGAATTCCCTGGAGAACTGCCTCCACCGCTCAATCCGGGGACAGGAAAACCGCTGGGGCCCGAGGACCTTGCCCCGATATTTCCGATGGCGCTCATCATGCAGGAAATGAGCCCGGACAGGTGGATAGAGATCCCCGACGACATAAGGAATGTGTTAAGGCTCTGGAGGCCGACACCTCTTGTTAGGGCGTTTGAACTAGAAAAAGCTCTCAAGACAAATTCAAGGATCTACTTCAAGAACGAAAGCCTCAGCGCCGCCGGCAGCCATAAGCTTAATACCGCGATAGCCCAGGTCTATTACAACAAGGCCGAAGGTGTAAAAAGGATAGCAACAGAGACCGGGGCGGGGCAGTGGGGCTCGTCCCTTGCCTTTGCATGCGGAATTTTCGGGCTAAAATGCACCGTCTATATGGTGAAGGTTAGCTATGAGCAGAAGCCTTACAGAAAATCGCTCATGAGAACATGGGGCGCGGAAGTTTTTGCTTCTCCCTCCGACAAGACCAATTCAGGAAGAGAAGCTCTCAAGGCCGACCCTAATAGCAGCGGAAGCCTGGGGCTTGCCATCTCGGAAGCGGTTGAAGACGCGGCTACCCATGATGACACAAAGTATTCACTGGGCAGCGTGCTTAACCATGTCCTGTACCATCAGTCGATAATCGGACTTGAGACCAAAAAGCAGCTCGAACTGGCAGGGGAAAAGCCTGATGTCCTTATCGGCTGCGTGGGCGGAGGCAGCAACTTTGGCGGGTTTGCTTTCCCGTTCATCCCCGAAAAACTTAAGGGCCAAAACATAAGGATGGTGGCGGTAGAGCCAACAGCCTGCCCGACGCTTACAAAAGGCCCTTATGCCTACGATTTTGGGGACACCGCAAAACTTGCCCCTATGGTCAAGATGTTCACTTTAGGCCACGGCTTTATGCCCCCTGGGATCCATGCCGGAGGCCTCAGATACCACGGAATGTCGCCGATCGTATCGCTCCTTGCCAAAAAGGGCCTCGTGGAAGCAAAAGCCGTTACGCAGACCTCGGTCTTTGAAGCCGGAGTGCTCTTTGCCAAGACCGAAGGCATCCTGCCGGCGCCTGAGACCTGCCACGCGATAAAAGCTGCTATAGACGAGGCAAAAAAGAACGAAGGCAAATGCATCGTCTTTAATTTGAGTGGCCACGGCCATTTTGATCTGTATTCATACGACAAATATCTTGAAGGCAAGATGGAAGATTATGAATATCCCGACGACATGGTGAACTGCGCCTTAAAGGACCTGCCGAAAGTCTAAGACCGGCATAAGGAGAAAAGGCTGTGAAGAACAGGACTTTGTTTTGGGCGCTTGCTGCCCTGATAGCAGTTTCGCTGTTGTTATCTTCGGGGATATCTCTTAAACGGATCGCTGTTGAAAAGGCCAACTCCTCCGTAGAGATAGCCATGGACTGGCAGGACATAAAAAAGCTCTCTTTAAGGGAAGGCCTGCCCATGGATACCCTGCTAAAAAAACTCAAAGCCTCGGGACTCACCTCTGTTTCCCTTACCGAGGACACACTGGAAACGCTGGAACTGGAGGGGCAACTGGCATGGCTGACGGGATACGAACAATCAACGCTCTACAAGATAAGCAGGACCCCCAGATCGGCAAAAAAACTAAAAGATAAGTACAGGAGAGCGGTCAGCCCGTCGGCAAAGTCCGTCCTCAGGGCATCTTCTCCCGACCCTTTGAGGAGCTTTGTCATAACGAGCGACCAAAAACTTGCATCCAGGGTAAAAGACGGCCTTGCTCTTGTTCTGGGTAAAGGCAGGGTCAAAGCAGCAGCACCGCAGGAAAGCGGGCTGTGGGAACTTGAGGTCCTGGACGATGAGGAAGAGCTGATGACGCTTGGTCTTGGTTTTTCTTCCCAAAAGTTCTCCTATCTGGTCAACAGGGGGTTTTTTGTCATCCCGCGGTTCAGGAATAATTACAGGATCGGCAAAGAGACAGCACAGAAAAAACTTTCTGCCGCAGCCGCGCTTGGGCCTTACTATACGGTGGTTTTTGAAGGCGACGAAGTTCTTGGCTACAAGAATAACATCAAAAGCATTGCCTCCGCGCTTAAAGAGGCTGGTATCAATTACGGCTATATCGAGATGGCCGAACAAAAAGGCGACAGCGCGCTCCTAAAGGCTCTTCAGACAGGCATTGTTAGGGTGCACAGCATCAGCGAGGACGAGATGGCAAAAAAGATGACAAAACCGGAAGCCATTGCCCGCTTTGACAGGGCTGTTTCGGAGAGGGGGGTTCGGCTGCTTTATATAAGACCTTTCTATATCAATGACAGCGGCCTTAGCCTTGCCGATACCAACGCCGCTTACATTTCTTCCCTTAGAGCTGTTTCAAAAAGGGCGATGAACTCTCTAGGCCAGGCGGACAGCCCTTCGGCACTGTCGGTCTCAAAGGCCTCTGTGGTAGTCTTGAGCCTTGGCATTTGTGCGGGAGCCCTTTTCCTTATGTCAGGCTTTGCTCCTGTCAACAGTTACTTTGCCGTTCTCTGTCTGGCCGCAGCCTTTGTGCTCCCTCTGGCTTTTGATCAGGCAGGCCATCTGCTTACTTTCAAAAAACTGGCCGCGCTTGCCTGCGCGGTCGTATTCCCGTCGCTTGCCATAACCTCATCATTCAAAAGGGAAAACCGCAGCACTTCGGTCATCCCTATATCCGGGGCTATCTTAATGTGCCTAAAAAGCTACGGGATCGCTCTTATAGGCTCTCTTTTTATCGTGGGACTCCTTGCCGACACCCGGTTCCTCATAGGTTCGCAGCAGTTCATAGGCATCAAATTCGCTTTTCTGGCGCCGCTCCTGGTGATCGGGGCCTACGGCGTGTTTTTTGAAGAGAACGGGGCCAAAAGCCTTGCCGGGCGGCTGCTTGACTGGCTCAACAGGCCGCTGACGATGATGAATGTTGTTCTTGCTCTTATTATCGCCCTGGCCGGGGCGGTCTACCTTTTGAGGAGCGGTAATTTTGCCATAGGCATACTTGAGAGCGAAAAATTAGCCAGAGGCCTTTTGGAAAATCTTATGACCGTACGTCCGAGGACCAAAGAATTCCTTATAGGCTATCCGGCTCTTTTTCTGGGGGCGGCCTATTATCTTAAAGGCGGCAGGACCTGGCTTTGGCCTCTGCTCCTTATCGCAACTGTCGGGACCGTTTCAACTCTGAACACTTTCTGCCATGTGCATTCCCCTGTCCTGATATCGCTGCTGCGCTCCGCGTACGGGGTAGTGCTCGGGATAGCTGTCGGACTGGCGGTCTATCTGCTCTATTTGGTATTTACAAAGCTGCTCGGCAAAAACAACACCATTCTGCGCTCCTAAAATGAAAGTCATAATATCCGGCTATTACGGGTTTGGCAACACCGGGGACGAGGCCATACTGGAAAGCCTTATCTGCGGGCTAAAAAATGGCGATCCTGAGATAAAGATAACTGTCCTGTCCGCTGATCCTGCCAAGACCTCGGCGTCCCGCCATGTCAATGCCATCGGCAGGCATGATATACCAAAGATCTTTAAGGCCCTGAAAGGGGCAAATGCTTTCATAAGCGGGGGAGGCGGGCTCCTTCAGGACTCAACAGGTCCTTTCAGTGTTATCTATTATCTTTCCATATTTTTTCTTGCAAAGATACTCGGATGCAGGTGCGCCTTTCTGGGACAGGGCTTTGGCCCGGTAAAAGGGGCTTTTAACCGCTTTCTTTCGGCCTTTGTATTGAACACCGCGGATGTAATAACGGTACGGGACGAGACCTCGCTTGAAGAAATGATGCGGCTCGGAATAAGAAAGCCTCCGCTTTTGCTGGCGGCGGACCTGGCTTTCCTTTTCGAAAAGCCCGGACGGTCCGAACTTGAAGAGCTCATAAAGGGTGAGGGCTTTTCACTTTCCGGCAGAAAAGTGGCCGGGGTAAGTATAAGAAGACCCGTGCGCGCCGTAAAAGGGTTCCATGAGAAGCTGGCCGCTTTCCTGGACGCAGTTTCAAATCAGCATGACTGTCAGGTACTGCTTGTCCCGTTTGAGGCGGCAGGGGACGGCGAGGAATCGCTCAAAGTCCTCAAGTTGATGAAAACCAAGGCAAGGCTTTTGACGGGGCTCTATCCTCCGGAAGTCTTGCTAAGGATCATCTCAAGAATGGACTGCTTTATAGGAATGAGGTTCCACTCCATTGTCTTTGCCGCGATCAGTCATGTACCGCTGATGGGGATCTCATATGACCCCAAGGTTTCGGCCCTTCTTAAAGCCCTCGGATCTGCTGAACTTGACATGAACTTCTCCACCGAAGAAGCCTGTTCAAAACTAGACCAACTCATAAAGAACGGTCCGGAGGAGATAAAGAGGCTCGAAGCAATGACAGCCCCTTTAAAGGAAAAGGCACGGCTGAATTTTTCCGCATTCACGGAATATGCCAACCCTCTTAAGGAGATCTCACTGTTCGGGATAAAGATCAACAATCTGACGATCAATTCCGCGGTGTCCATGGTGGATTCATTTGTCAAGGACGGGAAGCCTCATTTTATAGCAACCCCCAATCCGGAGATCATTACCGCCGCCCAAAAGAACCTTGAGCTAAGGCACATCATAAATTCCGCTGACCTGTGCCTGCCCGACGGCATAGGGGTGCTGGCCGCATCCAAACTTCTTGGGATGCCTCTCATCGAAAGGGTCACAGGGATAGACCTGATGCTGGCTATACTAAAAGATGCGAAAGAAAAAGGTTACAGGGTTTTCTTTCTTGGCAGCGCAAGGGGAGTTGCACAGGAAGCATCTGACAGGCTGCCCGGAGTAAATGTTGTAGGCGCCCACCACGGTTATTTTGAAGAACACGAAGAAAAAGAAGTGTTGGACAAGATAAAGCACAGCCGCCCGGACATCCTTTTTGTGGGACTTGGGGCCCCGCGGCAGGAGCTGTGGGCAGGAAAACACTACAAGGAGCTGGGGGTACCTGTCACGATGGTTATAGGAGGCAGCCTGGATGTGCTCTCCGGCAGGGCAAAAAGGGCCCCCGACCTGGTACAAAAGCTGGGAGTAGAATGGCTCTACAGGCTTGCTAAAGAGCCTAAAAGAATAAAACGCCAGATGAAGCTTATGGAGTTTGCCTTGATGGTGGCAAAAAGAAAGCTGTTCAATACTCTTACATAAGTCCGCGGGCTCTTAAGTCCTGCCTGATCCCGTCAGTAAACACCCATTCACACGCTTCTTCTTCAGAATAT
>CAYUCV010000019.1:0-5666 GCA_964443545.1 uncultured bacterium | reverse complement strand
TCTGTCTTCAACATATCCCGCGCAGGTATCGGCCGCAAAAACGCGTGAGGCGCCCGCGTCAAGCGCAAGATCAGAAAGGGTCCTTACCAGGTTGATATCGGTCATTGAATACAGATGAGGAGCTGAACCCGGACCACAAAAGTTGGGTTTGATCATTACTGATCTTCCTCTAAAAGAGGCAGTTTTAAAAACAGCGGAGATACCGCGCTCAACGGCGCCTCTTAATCCCGCATCTCCGGCACGTATAGACACTGCGTGAACAGCCATGTTTTCCTCTACTCAATATTTCGAAAAATAAACCTTCGGATTTCAATTGCATAGGCAAAGAATTTCTACTGTATTTCTATTGTATTTCTATGTATTTCTCTGCTGTTTTGTTATAATATATCCAAATGATCCCCCGCAAAAAGACAAAAGAGGTAAAAGCCGGCCATCTTACCATAGGAGGCAATGCCCCCGTCAGCGTCCAGTCCATGACCAAGACCCGCACAGCGGACATTAAAGCCACCGTATCGCAGATACTTATGCTTGAGGAAGCAGGCTGCCAGCTGATAAGAACAGCCGTAAAGGACGAAAAAGACGCCGAGGCCCTCAAAGAGATCAAGTCCCTGATAAACATCCCTCTGGCGGCAGACATCCATTTTGACCACCGGCTTGCACTAAAAGCGATAGACAGCGGAGTAGATAAGCTCCGGATCAATCCGGGCAATATCGGAGAAAAGGACAGGATAGAGGCCGTGGTAAAAGCCGCAAAAGCGCGCAGGATCCCTATAAGGATAGGGGTCAACAGCGGGTCCCTGGAAAAAGAAGTCCTAAAGAAATACGGCCACCCCAGCGCCGAAGCCCTGGTGGAAAGCGCTTTGAACCATGTACACATATTGGAAAGACTGGATTTTGAAGACATCGTGATATCCATAAAATCTACAGATGTGCCAAAAACCATCCGGGCCTATGAACTGCTTTCCTCAAAAGTGAACTATCCTCTGCATATAGGGATAACAGAATCCGGCCTGCCGGGCAAAGGCACCATCAAGTCCGCAGTCGGGATAGGAGCCCTGCTTTCCAGGGGAATAGGGGACACCTTAAGAGTATCTCTCACGGGGGACCCGGCAGAAGAAGTGCGGGTGGGGCTTGATATCCTAAGGTCTCTTAACCTGTATTCAAAAGGGATCACGATAATTTCCTGCCCCACCTGCGGACGCCTTTCTTATGACCTGGAAAAGATAGCCAGAGAAGTCGAAGAAAGGACGCGGCATATAGAAGTGCCGCTCAAGATCGCCATAATGGGCTGTGCAGTTAACGGCCCGGGAGAGGCAGCCGAAGCCGATCTTGGCCTTGCAGGAGGGCAGGGTGAGGCGCTCCTGTTCAGAAAAGGCGAGATAGTAAAAAAAGTCAAAGAAGCCGATATAGTTGAAGAACTCCTCAAAGAGATCGAATCGATGGCTTACAAGTTGTAATGACTAATTACTAATTCGGAAATGACTAATTTAGGAGATCCCAGATCTTATTGACCAGATGTTGTTCCTTAATTAGTCATTAGTGACATTAGTCATTAGAAATTGATCATTATGTTATAATTATCCTGCAAGGAGATAGAAATGATAGACCGCTATACACTTCCAAAAATGGGCTCCATCTGGAGCGAAGAAGCCAAGTTCAAAAGCTGGCTGGATGTTGAATTGGCCGTCTGCGAGGTGTGGGCCGAACTCGGGAAGATACCTTCTGCCTCTCTTAAGAACATAAAAGACAAGGCCTCTTTCACGGTCAAAAGGATAGAGGAGATCGAAAAAGAGGTGGAACACGACCTTATCGCCTTTACAACGGCCGTGGCCGAATCGGTGGGGGAGGACTCCCGCTTTGTCCATATGGGGCTTACCTCATACGATGTGGAAGATACGGCCCTCTGTCTTAGGCTTAAAGCTTCTTCCGACATCCTTATAGATGACATAAAAACAGCCATTAAGGCCCTAAAAACACTGGCAAAGGGGCACAAGGATTCTATTATGATGGGCAGGACCCACGGCATGCATGCGGAACCCATAACTTTTGCCTTTAAGCTCTGTGTCTGGATAGCGGAGCTGGAAAGGGATCTGGAGCGCCTCAAGGCGGCAAAAGAGGACATCAGCGTCGGGAAGATCTCGGGGGCGGTGGGCTCCTATGCAAATGTGGACCCTGCAGTGGAAGAAAAGGTCTGCGCAAAACTTGGCTTAAAGCCTTCGCCCGCTTCAACGCAGGTGCTTCAAAGGGACAGGTTTGCCGCCTATCTTTCCTGTCTTGCCATTATTGCAGGCTCGCTGGAAAAGTTCGCCACAGAAATAAGAAACCTTTCAAGGACAGAACTGCTGGAAGTTGAAGAACCTTTCAAGAAAGGACAGAAAGGCTCTTCCGCAATGCCTCATAAAAAGAACCCCATAATCTCGGAGAGGATAACGGGACTTTCCAGGGTTGTCCGCGCCAATGCCCTTGTTGGCCTTGAGAATGTTGCCCTGTGGCACGAAAGGGACCTTACAAACTCGGCAGCCGAAAGGGTAATCATTCCCGACAGCAATATTCTTTTGGATTATATGCTCAATAAATTCATCTATCTTATCGAAGGGCTTGTGGTGCATCCGGACAATATGAGGGCCAACATTGACCGGTCCGGCGGCATCGTCTTTGCCCAGAGGCTTCTGCATGCCTTGATAGAAAAGGGCCTTACAAGGGAAGCCGCCTACAAGATAGCTCAGCAGTGTGCTATGGATGCCAGGGAAAATAAGGTCTCCATGATCGAGGCTTCGCTGGCAAACACAGAGCTGCAAAAACACCTGTCAAAAGAAGAGATCAAAAAGGCCTTTGACGCAGGCTATTTTGCCAGGAATCTTGAGGTTGTTTACAAGAGGTTTGGCATATAGGCCGCATATAAAGGCACGCTATATGTAGCGCGGTTCCGATTGTCGCCATCAAGCAAAGAAGGAACGAATAAATGTCAGGAATTTTAGGCTCAAACAATAAAAAATTCATGTTATGGGTTACAATTGAAAGCCTAATCATAACCCCCTTCGGAACCGGTTGTTTTTACTCTAAGAAATAAAAGAAAGGATTTAATTATTTATGTATACGGCAAAAATTTTCGTCAGGCACAAGAAAGGCATCCTTGATCCTCAGGGAAAGACAATAAAGGACGCGCTGCATGCCATGAAGTATTCTAGCGTGGGCGAGGTAAAGATAGGGAAGCTTATCGACATAAGATTTGACGCAAAGAATATGGACGAGGCCAAATCAAAACTGAACGACATGTGCAAGCAGCTTCTGGCCAATCCGGTGGTCGAACAATACACTTTTGAAATAGAGGAGATCTGATGAAGGCGGGGGTAATAGTATTTCCGGGTTCCAATTGTGATTGGGACTGCCTACATATAATAAGGGATGTCCTGGGGCAAAAGGCGGAGTTTATCTGGCACCAGGAAGACAAGATAGGCAGGTTCGACCTTATAATCCTGCCGGGAGGATTCTCTTACGGTGATTACTTAAGGACGGGCGCTATCGCCAAGTTCTCTCCCGTTATGAACGCCCTGTTCGACTATGTGAAGAAGGATAGGGGACTGGTCCTGGGCATTTGCAACGGCTTTCAGATACTAACTGAGTCGGGCCTCCTTCCCGGAGCCCTGCAAAAGAACCGCCGCCTGAAGTTCCTTTGCAAGGATGTCCATATTAGGGTTGAGAACGAAAAGACGCCTTTCACCAACCTTTGCAAAAAGGGGCAGGCATTAAAGGTCCCAATAGCCCACTTTGAAGGAAATTATACGGCCGATAAGGCCACAATTGAAAGACTAAACAAAAAGAAGCAGGTGGTCTTTAGATACTGCAGCAAAGAAGGTTCCGTCTCAGACAAATACAACCCAAACGGCTCTATCGAGAATATTGCCGGCATCTGCAACGAGGCCGGGAATGTCCTTGGAATGATGCCCCACCCGGAAAGGGTATCCGAAGCTGTCCTGGGAGGGGAGGACGGACTTTATCTTTTCAAGTCTATTCTAAAGGCATAAGCCGTATCAAATCCATAGCCTTCTCATGCAGTTCATCTAATAAATAGCCAACATCGTTAACATCCCCTGATTGTGAAATCATATCGGTTTTTTATCGATAATTACATAGAGGGGGTGGGAAGGCCAATTAAGGCCTAAGGTCTATAACTACTCGGACAAAAAAATAAAGGAGGCATATTAATGAGCGAACAAATGTATGTTGGAAAAGACAATGCTTTAAGATACCACGGCTATTATCTTGACTGGCAGCTCAAAAGAACAGGTAAGGATAGATGGACACTAGACATTATGGACAGGTACGCGGGCAATGCGCACACAAAATTCGAAATAGGCGCCGGTCCTGATTCCAAGGTTGGGAGAGGATATGCCGGTTATCCTGCCGCCATGATCGAAAAAGAGGCAATTGCCCATTTGGAAAGTTTTTACAAAAATGGGAATTTAAGCGGACATCAAAAAGCCATCCTTCAAAAGAGAATAAATGAAGTAAAAGCCTCTTGTGTAAAAGATTGATCAATTTTAATAAAGCATTGGAACATCGCGGGTGGTTAGAATAAGACCCGCGATTTCTATTTGAACGAACTAGCGTCTGACCTTGATTATATGCGCCAGTCTTGGATACAACAATATTTGGGTTGCTGGAGACCCCGTTAACTAACCTCGAAGCCGGGAATGTCCTTGGAATGATGCCCCACCCGGAAATGGTATCCGAAGCTGTCCTGGGAGGGGAGGACGGACTTTATCTTTTCAAGTCTATTCTAAAGGCATAAGCCGTATTGCTTGTGCCATTTTATCCTCAAGATAAGCCGGCCGCCTGATACTGAGCAGTTCAACCGCCAAGTCCATGTCAATTACAGCGATCTTTATTGACGGGTCGTGCAAATCTCCGCCTCCAGGATTCACAGAAACTATGTCATGGAATCTGCCCTGCCAAACATCAAAAATCCTTCCTGCTGCGTCCGGAGCATTATGGACATGTCCTGTGAGGTGCAGATATGGGGATTGCCAGAAAACCAAGTCGCGTATGCCAAACGTACCCTGGTTCATTTCTTTATAAATGTCCATATGACCATGTGCGGGCATATGGGTCAGCAGTATATGGCTTCCCGGGATATAAAATCCCTTTGAAGGATTTATTCCCCCATACCATGGGTTATTAATGTTTATAAGGGTTTCATCTCCTTCACGAAGAGGAATGCCCGCCATACCTCTTACCGTCATATCCCTGTCAGTGCTTGTAATTCTAAAACTATTGTGCAGATCATCCATGAGAGTAAAATAAGGGGCGAATGCTGCCGCCATGTACCTGTAGCCTATGTAGTCCGCATTACCGGATATGGCTATGCGGGCCAATTCCGGATCAGCTTCTATGACCTGCGGGATCACTTCGTCAACCAGGCCCCTTGTATAATCAAACATTACCTTATATTCACCGGGTGTCACGGGACGGGTTTTGAGCACATCCCAAACACGTTCTCCTGCCTCATTTATCTGAAGGCTGCCGGGAAGACCGATAAGATCGCCGCCCATAAAAAGACGTCTTACGCCAAAGTCTTTTAACCTGACCGTTGCATTCACAAGCCCTGCTATCCTTGGGGATCCATGCGTCAGATGCAAATCGGTCACATAAGCTATTTTTGACAT
>CAYUCV010000018.1:9938-18927 GCA_964443545.1 uncultured bacterium | reverse complement strand
ACCCAGTAGCGCGCAATGTTTTTGTCGTCCCCCACCCTGACAGAGCCAGTCTTACCGGTGCTGATTTGGGTAAAACCCCCCTACATCGCCAGCATTTCGAGGACTTTGTACATTATCATCGCGGGCCACACAAGGGCCTTAAGAACACCGAGCAGTCCCTGGCCAAAGGACGAGGCATGCTGTATGTAATAAACAGCCGCGCCTATGAACGCCAGTCCGTACAATCCTCCCGCTTCTTTCATTTTGAGACCTCCTTTAGTTTCCGGATTCGATCCGGAATGTTTCAAGAATTATCTTAAATCCTTTTTCAAACCCGCTTCCACCCTTGGCCTGCTTGTTGATCACAAGAGTGTCTTTTCCTTTGTTGAGCGGAATGTAGTATATCCGCCCGCCGGTCCCGTTCTTGGTCACCATTTCCCTTCCTTTTTCATCCTTATCCACGGGAAAGACCATGACCTCGCAAAAAAGGCCCGCTATCTTTTCTGACTTTTTTAGAACTCCGGGAAAGCCCGCTTTTATCTCGTTGAACCAGGTCTTTTTTTTGGGAAAGTCCCTAATGATATAAAAGTCTATCTGCTCCCAAGCGGTATCAGAATAAGAAATGTAATTCCCAGCCGAGATCGAGGCATTCGGGTACGGCAGCCATTCGTCTTTGCTGCGGAAAAATTTCCTTTTGACCTCATCGTCGGGTAGAGCCCCTATTTTTGAAAGGGGAAGATCGCTGTAGTCGGGATAGATCTCATCGGCCACTTTTATCCCGCCGGGCCTTCCGCTGGACAGATACTGCCTCATTTCCTCTACAGTAAGCTCTCTTTCGCCGGAGTGCCTTGTCTCAAGCGCCCAGTTCTGCGGCATTATAAAGGAGAACTCTGTCCTTCCGTCGCTTATCCTTACCCTCTCCTGCCGTGCAGAACAGCCAAACATCAGTATCACTGCCGCCAAACATACTGCAGCCGCCATCGGCATATTCTTCATAGAATTCATTCTCCCCTGCAATATGATATCACTAAAAAGCCATGCGGGATCAATTTTCCGCCTTCCCGGATGAAATCCGGCCCATTTATTATCGATGGGTATGAGGATGCCGCTTTTTATCATTGCATCTGTCCCAAAGGAGGATATGTGAGCTCAAGCATAAAACCATACCGGCTCCCGGCACCTTTAAGGGTCCTAAGGATCCCTGTGCGCGATGCCTTTAGGGGCATCATGGGGCCGAATCAGGAATTTATCAGTTGTGTAACACGGGTCGAAAGAGAGAACGGCCAGAGCAGAAGGAATGTTGCCTCAATGGTGGCTTATGCCGACAGGCAGCTGCCTGTTCTTTCGGGGCTTGCGCAGAGACCTATTTACGCAGATGAGACCACCTCCTCTCTGTTTTATTTCCCGGCTGTTACCCGGGGACGCTGTATGGTAAATGTGGCAACAGAGCTGGAGGAGTTCGCCTTAAAAGGCGGGCCCTGGCATACTGTAAGAGCCCTGCAGAAAATGGCGGCGGACCTTGACCAGGACCAGGCCGTAGAACTTTTGAGGCTTATACAAGGCCTCAGCTCCGGCCTGGCGCCGGAGGTAAATGAACTTCTTTGCCGTGCCCGAGACCGTTTTGCCGCAGAAGAGCAAGCGGGACTTGACGGGGCATTTTTTCAGATGGATTCCCATCAGAGAGGTTTTTTTAGGCTGACGGAAACAGCTGTTGAGAGCTTGAGGAACGCGGAAAACCCCTATTTTCAGGACCCGTTGCGCGGGATCGTAAAGATCGTTTCCGGCTCTGATAGAGGGGACGCGCCGTGGAGCCTTATAGGACAGTACGCAAGCTTCAGGCTTGCAAATCCGTCTTCCGACGGCAGAGACCTGTCGGGACGGGAGTTTTGCGAACTTGCCCCTTTTGACAGTGAAAGACAGAGAACTTCACTTACTGCGGAACTTGTGAGAGAGCTCTCAAGCCCTTCTCTTTTCTTTGCTCTTAACGAACGGATCGCAGCTTTGGCAGAGCTTGAAAGCAGAGGCCTGTTCAGCGTATCTAACCAGGTCCACCGCAACACCTTGAATTATTTGAGCTGCCTTCTTATGGGGTTAAAAGCCTCCTTACATTACGGCCGGGCCGTGGCGGAAATATCACCGAAAAAGTTCGGGGGAGAGGTCTCCGATGTTCCCCTCGAAGGGCTGGGGGTGTTCTTTGACCTTAAAAATGGGACAACTGAATTTGTTCCCGGCCTGTTCAGGTCCGTGGATTTTGGACTGGGGGCCACATCAGAACAGCTCCTCTGGAATGACCAGGCGATCACACGCCTTGTCAGCGGATTTGAAGGCGGGGTTAACGGGATATACCTTGCCGGCCGCAGTTATTCCGGGTTCCCGGATGCAGCCTCGGTTTCCGCGTATTTCAGGACGCTGATGACACTGAAAGCCCTTGAAGTACCGGTTGATTTTGTCAGGCTGATAGCCGTTACTGAAACCGGAGCTCTCCCGCTTTCTGCAAGGTGTTTTGAGGCTTCTTCGGCAGTGCTTGATTTTGCCCCGGAGGTTTTTCCCCTTGCCGGGATATTTGAGGGATTCACTCAAAGCACCGCGCTGGGCCGCACCGTTGATGATGTCTATTTCGATATTAACAAAGCTGCTGTTGCCGCAGAAACCCTTGTGTACAAGGCCATAAGGGACGCGCGCCTGGCAAAAGGGCTTGACATAGACAGTATGCACGACAGACCCTTTGACGAGATAGAGCTGATAAACGGGGAACATGCTCAAATAGAGGATTTTATAAGGACGCGCCTTCCAAAAGTGTTCGCTTATGAGGCAAAAAAAGCTTTGGACGGTCCTGGGGAGGCCGTTATGGCAGAGGTCTTTGAAAGGCTGACGGAGCTCGGATCGGAGATGGCAGACCGTTATAACAGGGAGAGGAGGTCCCCTGCCCGCTCCGCGGTTGCCGCAACCAGGAGAATGCGCAATCCCGAATCGACCTATATTTATGCCTTTTGCTGCGCCGCCATGCAGTTGACTTCGGAATTCCTGCTGAGGCAGGAAATGTCCGGCGTCTATCTTGAAGAGAACAGCATCCTGTTTTCCGACACGCCGGAAAAAGGCGCCGGCACAGGAAGCCCCGCACCAAGAGAGAGTTTTGCCGAGGCTCAGGCAAGAAAAAGGGCCCAAGCGCAGGAAAAAAGCAGAGCAGCAAAAAGAGAAAAACAGCTTGACGAAGCTTCAAGAAAAGCCATAGAAGCTCCTTTTGACGCCTTTGCTCAACTGGCTGCCGGAAAAATAAGCACCGCCGCTGTGCTGCTCAGACAGGAGCTATCCGCTGCAGCGGCAGGAGCTGAAGATCTGGGCAAATTTAACGAGGTGTTGGGAAACTGGGCAAATATTGACATGATTAGAGAAGCCGCAAAGCAGATAGAAAAAGAACTTAGAGGCGGCTCAACTTCAAAGGCCGAAAAAAGACGCCAATTAAGGGAAAGGCTAATAGACCTTGCGGTATCAGACATCGTCAGCCAGCTTGAAGATGACATGTCTCCGATACAGGAAGAGGAGACCTTTTATTACGGATCAGCAGAAACAATAAAGGGGTTGACCGAGTCCCGCCTCTGGCTGGGGATACAGGAAAAGGCTCTGGAATACATGGACCTATTCCCGTGGTACAACCCGAGGTTCATGCTGTCAAACCTTGAGATACTCATTTCTAACGGTGAAACCCCCGAGAACATAATCGGATTGATAGATGATTGTATAGAACAACAGAAAGCCGGGGACGCCTCACTGCTCGGATACCTCAAAGAAGGCAACGACCCTCTTACGGAGTATGTGATACTCTCGGCAGAATCTTCGGAACCCGGGCAACAGGTGTCTTTCTAAGGTTTGCTCTCCGAAATTATCACATCCGGCGAGCCCGGACCTTTTAGAGTCCCTTCGTATTTGATGAACCTGTAGGGAGGAGCGGCCTCGAACCAGTAGCCGGAATCAGGGATCAGGCTAGACAGCAGCCCAAAGTCGGGTTTCAGCCCTATCCTATAGCAGTTGACGGTCTTGTTACCTAAAGAGATCTGCTGCACAGAATAATCGCTGGACAAGGCAATTGGCACGGTGCCTCCGTCCGGGAACATCAGGGTTATGTTTCGCTTTTTGGCGGAATTGACAACCATGTCGTACATATAAAAGGTGAGGTCCTGATAATCCACGATACTGCCGGAAAGCGGAACGGTTTTTAAGACCTGCTTTCCGGTCAGGTAGTCCGCAAACTCTACAGAAATCGTCCCATCGCCCCAGTCGTAGCTCCTGCGGCTGTACTGGTAGGTCCTCCCCTCGGCTGTGGAGACCATGGTTATATTGTAGGTGGATATCTTGTCGCCGCTCAGAGTATAGTACCTGTCGATCTTCTCCTTAATGGCCCGGCCCTTCTCGGTGCGGGTGTTGTCCACCACCGCCACAATAAAGCTCTTTCCGGAAAAGGTGCGCTTAGCCGTGCTGTAGACGGCTCTTTCTATCTCGAGCCCGGAATTCTTATCAACTGTTGAGGTCGAAAAGCCGTTACCCAGAAAATACACGGGAAAAGAGATGTTCTTTACGGCTAGAGCCGGTAGAGCAAAGGAACAGACCGCAAGCACAGCAACAGACAGTACCGCTTTTGTTCTCATGCTATGCCTCCCCTCATGGGACAAATCCTAGCACATAATAGCCGCAAATAAAACTTTGAATTCCCGGGGTTTTTATGTATAATGGCATTGTCCAAAATAAAGGAGGAAATAGAATGAGACTTACCATAGAAGAGCTGTTTGACGGGTTCGAGGTAGCGGCTGATATGAAAAAGATCCTTCTGGTATTTGCAGGGTCCCTTTTGGGCTGGCTGTGCTTTATGTTCTTTGTCTGGGCGGGCGGACTGCTAAAGAACGACCTGGCTTTTACCGCCTTCTCTATCATAGGCTATCTTCTCAACTATGCTGTCTGCACTTTTGCCCTGGGAGCCTCCAACAGAATGGTCTATAAAGAGCTTACAACCGGAGAGTCCCTTTCTCCTGCAGAAGGCATCTCTTTTGCCAGAAAGAACCTGGGCTCTATTCTTTTATCGCCGGTGGCGATCTTCCTTGTTGTGGCGGCCGTTCTTGCTCTGGAATTTGCCGTCTTCATGCTGGGCAGGTTCGATCTCATAGCCGTGGTCCTGTCCGTTCTCACCGCTCCGGCTATTATGCTCAACGCCGTACTGCTTGCCTGCGCCATGTTCGGCTCCGTGCTCACTCTGGCGGTCATCGCAGTTGATGAGTCCGGTATAGCCGGCACTGTGGCAAAGATCTACACCCTGGTCAGAAAGGCCTCCATCCCTCTTATCATGTACATATCCCTTGCTCTTCTTCTGGGGATAGCAGCCACGATGATAATCGCACTTATCTTCGTTCTTGCCACCGTCATCAGCGTCATGATGTTCGGAGGGGCTTCTCAGATCTTTATCAACCTGTCAGCGATGGAGGTGCCTGCTTTGTCGCTTCCCCTTCAGGCGGCAACCGTCATCAGCTTTATCTCGATCTATGTGCTGGCGGCAATGGTGTTCACCTATCCCGTGATCCTGCTGCAGTCCTTTGCCACTTCGATCTATCTCAAGATCAAAGAGCATATTAAATAACAGCGGGCAAGGACAGGCGCTCGTAGCTTAACGGATAAAGCATTCGCCTACGAAGCGAAAGAGTGTGGGTTCGATTCCCTCCGAGCGCGGGCTACTGGAAAAGCCCCTCTATTTCCTCTTCAAAAAAGTCTGTCTTAGAAAGGATGAAAGCGGCTTCCGCTCTGGTCAGCGGTTTATCAGGCTCAAATTTCTGCTCCTTGATAAAGCTCAGATAACCCCCGCCTTTGGCCGCCGCTATTTGTCTTGCGGCCCAGTATCCTTGAGGGACATCTTCATACGGTTTTACAAAAACCATTGGGAAATAGATAAGGTTCGAGAATTTGACCGCTATGACCACGGCTTCGGCTCTCGTTATCTGTTTGTCCGGATAAAAATTCTTTGTTTCTTTTGAGATAATCCCTTTTTTCGAGGCGAGCGCTATATACCTGCTTGCCCAGTGGTCAGCCGGCACATCGACATAGACCTCCGCAGAAACCGGCTTGGCTTCCTCCCCCCATTTTGACCTGACTATCATGGAAACGAATTCAGCCTTTGATACCGGTTTGTCTGGGCCAAAGGTGCCATCCGCGTAACCTAATAAGACGCCCAGCGTGGCCAGGCATCTTACCGGCTCAGAGGCCCAGCTGTCTTTGGGGACATCCGGGAATTCTTTGAGCTTTACTTTTAGCGGGAACCTGTCAACAGAACACTGCTCCGAAGTTCCGACTCCCGGCGCTTTGTGCGACCTCTTGGGCATGCTGTACCCTATCGAGAAGTAATGAGTTGTGTTCTCGGTAAGGTCCCCGTACTGATGGTAGGCATAATCGAATGTGAAGTTAAGAGCTTTTATCCCGATGCCGCAGGTAAAATTGGTCTCTATCCCTGCCCCGGAGGACTGCTGGTCTAACCCTGCCCTTATGGCAAGAGGTTCTGCCGGCTTCCATTCGAGCCCCGCGTGCACAAGCATGGGGCCGCCGCTGCTAAGGCCTTTTTCCGCGTCAAGAGCCAGCAGCAGTTCGTGAGAGCCGGTCCTGCGCAGCCCATCCTGCCCGAGCAGCCTTAAGGCCGCGCCCAATTTGAACGCCGCGGGGATCTCTTCCTGAGTGTTGTTCTTTGCCCAGACAAATCTGCCCCCCATTCCGGCAGGAAGGATGTTGTTGAGTACGGCACCGGCACTCAGCCACTTTTGGAACCTGTATTTGATACCCAGGTCAAGATCCATCCCGGACCCTGAACTTCCATCCATTGTTCCTGAAACGGATGACGAAAAGCCCTGAGAAAACAGCTTGAGAGTGGCGCCAAGGTCCAGGTTCTTTAGCCTCTCCTGCCTGAGGAGTTTTTCTGCAGGCACAGCGTATGAAACGAGGAAAAGATTGGAGCTGTAATCGCTTGAGCCGTAAACCTCCGGCCTGAGCACCCCGGAATTATCCACCCATCTGGTGAGGGGTATGGAGGGGATCGAGGAATTAATATAACCCAGGCCCGCAGAACCCAACGGAAGAGGAACAGCCGCTCCCAGAACAGTATAGTTGATCTCGTTGATCAGGGTCGCCCTCATCGAAGTAAGGCTTAATCCTTCCATGGACGCTATGCCCGAAGGATTGAGAAAGATTGAAGAAATGTCATCGGCAAGCCCCGTGTAGGCTCTGCCCATGGAAAGAGGCCTTGCCCCCACCCCGATCCTGGACGGATCAGACATGGAAGAAGCCCGCGCGCAGGGTATTGAAACAGAAATAAAAGCGCACAGAAAAAGGGCCGCAAGGATTTTTTTCATGTTTCTTATATATAGCATTGTAAAGGTTTACAAAAACTGCGTCAAGTGAAATTGATACCAGGTTTTCCCGACATATATTAGGAGGGTGGTTATGGCCTTTAACCCCGCAACTGGACTCAATATGTCCGCCCCGATACAACGGCTGTCGGATATCTGTTCAGGGTTCGGCTACAGAGGCGCTACCGTTATTAGGTCCGCCGCCGGGCTTATGGAAAGAGGGCTGAGTTCGTTCGAAACAAGAACCAGAGAGGTTCTGGGCTCCCAGCTCATCCAGACTGCCGATATCCTTGCACGCCACAAAATGCCTCCTTATGTTGTTGCCGCCGGACTGTGCCACTTTATGCCGGAACAGGAACACTATCCAACAGGCTTTGCCAATGCGATCCCGGTAATGAAGGCCTTTAATTACCTTATGAACCTTCCCCAGCCTACAATACCGACCCCTTCAACCCCAAGGAACTACCAGGATTTCATTATGGGCTGGGACCATTTCCCGTCAACAATGGGAACAGATCCCAGGACCCTGTTCAACGCGCATATGTTGAGAGCTTCACACCAGCTGGCCAGGCTTAGGCTGCAGACAGCGGGGGGAATAGAACTTATGGAAAATCCGGTTGTCGAAGCCCAGATAGCCACATCAACAGCGCATTTTTTGATGAGGCTCGGAATGGAAAGCCTGGCGCAGGAGATGACAGACCTTTCCTTTTCTATTATTGACCCCGGATCTTACGCTCAGATGGTATCGATCCTGGATATGTCCTCATCCTATTCCGAAAGGCTGTCTTTCCAAAAGTACCTTGTGTCTGTCCTTGAACATTCGCTGCCGCAAAGGGTTTTGACCCTTTACCCGGAACAGCCCGACATGGGAATATCTGTTTCTTCAAGAATGAAATCTGTCGCCAGCGCCTATAACAAGATCAGAAGATCTAGGGAAATCGCCGATATAATAGGGGCAAGAGTGGTACTTATTACCCCTTACGAAATAGACAGCATAGATGGGCGCACAGAGGTCCTGAATTCAAACCTTTCCGAAGAAGAAAAGGAAAGAGCTCTCGCGGAGTACGGATCCGCTATCAGCGCCCTGTTCGATTACAAACAGGCATTCGTTCAAATTGCGTTGGAACTGGGATGGGAAGAGAGATTGGACAGATACAGGGATTATGTCACAAATCCAAGACCTGATAACGGCTACCAGGCTCTTCAATGCACTTATACTACAGATAAAGGATTGAACTTTGAGGTCCAGTTCAGAACTGCTGGAATGCACAGATTCGCGGAACTCGGAGGCGCATCGCACCTGCACTACAAGCTTGGGGAAGGAACGGACAGCTCCGCTATCCAAACAGCCGATCCTCTGACAAGGTTCAGAAGAATGCTGCGGCAGACAAGAGAGGACTCGGTAACATACGGCTTCCTATTCGATGGACTGGCGCCTATAGACCGATCAGACATAACCGGGCCTTTCAGGATAGAACTCCTGCCCGGAAGGGACAGGGCTTCGGTAATTGACCTTCTGGTTGGAGCAGGCATAGAAAGGCCTTTCAACTGTCAGAATGCCCAGAGATTTGATCAACTGTCGGGAACTGCAAGGACGATCCATCCTTACTCTCCTATCGAAAATGGCGATATGGTAC
>CAYUCV010000018.1:7577-9838 GCA_964443545.1 uncultured bacterium | reverse complement strand
TATTATAAAAAATTTACCTCTTGTTCCTGTATTTCTGTATAATTGAACTATGCCGCAGCAAAGCAATATACGCAATTTTTCTATCATTGCCCATATAGACCACGGCAAATCCACTCTGGCCGACAGGATACTGGAATTCACGGGCACTGTCGAAAAAAGGGACATGAAGGACCAGGTACTTGACAGCATGGACCTTGAAAGGGAAAGAGGAATATCCATAAAGGCAAAGGCCATCAGGATAGACTACAACGGATATGTGCTCAACCTGATAGATACCCCGGGACATGTGGATTTTGGCTATGAAGTGTCTAGAGCCCTTGCAGCCTGCGAAGGAGCTCTTTTGGTTGTGGATGCCGCACAGGGAGTGGAGGCTCAAACCCTTGCAAATGCTTTTCTGGCGAGGTCAAATAAGCTTAAGATCATCCCTGTTATCAACAAGGTGGACCTTCCCTCCGCCGATCCCGGAATGGTCGCCAAAGAACTCTCAAATCTGTTCGGGTTTGACGAAAAAGAGATGGTACTGGCCAGCGCCAAGAGCGGCATCGGCATAGAAGAGGTGCTGAGGTCTGTCATCGAAAGGGTCCCTTCACCAAAAGAGAACAGCAGCGACAGGCTTAGAGCCTTGATCTTTGATTCGCATTACGACGCCTATCGCGGAGTGATAGTTTATGTAAGGGTAAAGGACGGCTGTCTCAAGGCCGGGGAAAAGATACTGATGATGGGATCCCGAACAGAGTTCGAGGTGCTTGAGGTAGGCATATTCAAGCTTGATCTTGTGCCAAAAGACAGCCTTTTTGCGGGAGAGGTAGGTTATATTATCGCCAACATAAAAGATGTGCGCGACGCCCATGTCGGGGACACCATAACCCATTCAAAAGAAGCGTCCAAAGAACCTCTGCCCGGCTACAAACAGGCAAAACCCATGGTCTTTTGCGGGCTCTATCCGGTCAACGGTGAAGAATACGGGCAGTTAAAGGACGCCCTTGAAAAACTGTCGCTTAACGACGCTTCGCTGTTCTTTGAACCGGAAAACTCCACAGCCCTTGGTTTTGGCTTTAGGTGCGGTTTTCTGGGCATGCTTCATTTTGAGATAATACAGGAGCGCCTGGAAAGGGAGTACGGCCTTTCACTTATAGCGACTGCTTCAAATGTGGTCTACAAGGTCAACTCCAAGAACAAGCCCCCTGTATTTATCGACAGCCCCTCCAAGCTGCCGGACCCTTCCCTGTTGGATTCCCTTGAAGAGCCCTATTACAAAGTCACGCTGCTGTGCCCGGACAGGTATGTTGGCGGGATCATGACCCTTTCTTCCGAAAAGCGCGGCTCCTTTGTCAACATGGAATACCTTGACATAAGCCACGTCATGCTGACCTACGAATTCCCTCTTGCCGAGATAATAATAGAGTTCTACGACCGGCTTAAGTCTGTTTCGCAGGGATACGCTTCGATGGACTATGAATTTATAGAATACAGAGTGAGCGACCTAGTGCGTCTCGACATACTGTTAAATGAAGAACGGGTGGATGCCCTCTCCACCATCGTACCTAGGGAAAACGCTTACTACAGAGGCAAAAAGCTTGCCGAAAAACTAAAAGAGGTGATCCCCCGCCAGCAGTTCGAGGTCCCCATACAGGCAGCCATAGGCAGCAAGGTTATAGCCAGAGAAACGGTCAAAGCCATGAGAAAAGATGTGATAGCAAAATGCTACGGCGGGGATATAACCAGAAAACGCAAACTGCTCGAAAAACAGAAAGAAGGAAAGAAAAGGATGAAGAGAGTGGGAAGAGTGGATGTCCCCCAGGAAGCCTTCCTTTCCATCTTGAAGATAGGATGAAATCCTGCTATAAATATTGCGATATCCTAATACAAGAGAGGCATTGTTATGACGGTAAAAGAGGAAGAAGGGCTTGTGGGACAGGGAAAAAAAGCTCTGAGAAGCGCTTCGGAGCTTGAAGTTCCGGACCCAAGGTCATTGACAAAAGAACCGGTAAAAAGGCTTTCGTTTAAAGCGGGAGGTCTGGCAGGTGCGGGCGCCGGACTGGTGCTGGGAATGGTTCTTCTTGCGGGAGCCAGGGTAGTCGGAATACCTCTTGGAAATGCTGAATCCGTGTTCATTGTCGCGCAGTTCTCCCTGCTCGGCGGCCTTATGACCTACATCAACTCCTGAAGAATGGCCGGCCTCTACATCCATATCCCCTTTTGCAGAAAAAAATGCGATTATTGTGATTTTGCCTCTGTCCCGATAAATGCCGCCGCCGATG
>CAYUCV010000018.1:0-7477 GCA_964443545.1 uncultured bacterium | reverse complement strand
ACGCTGCTAAACGAGGATCAGCTGATCAGATTATCAGGGATTATACACCCCCTCTGTATCTCCCCCTTGGCAAGGGGGAGATGTCCCGAGCAAAAGCGAGGGACAGAGGGGGTCGAATTCACTATAGAAGGCAATCCCGATTCCATAACTCCTCAAAAATTGAAATTATTGCGGCAATACAGCGTCAACCGCCTTTCGATCGGCGCGCAATCGTTTAACAACGATGAATTGAGAGCTCTGGGGCGGATACATGACAGAGGGCGGATAATTCAAGCTTTTTCAATTGCCAGAGAAGCCGGCTTTAACAACATTAATCTTGACCTGATGTTCGGGATACCGCAACAGACCCTGGGCTCATGGCAGAGGACCCTGGACCAGGCGCTTGAGCTTGGGCCAGAACACCTTTCCTGCTATGGCCTTCAGATCGAGGAAGGAACACCATTTCATAAAATATATTCGGTGGATAAAAATGATCCGATGTACAAACGCCCCGGTGGTGCGTCTCTTCCAAACGATGACACGCAATTTGAAATGTATAAACACACCATCGATCTGCTCAAATCAGCCGGATATCATCACTACGAGATCTCAAATTTCGCAAAACCCGGATTTGAATGCAAACACAATATCAACTATTGGAAGAACGGAGATTATATCGGCATAGGCGCCTCCGCCGCATCGCATATGGGGGGAAAAAGACGGGAGAATCCAAAGGATATACAGGAATATTTGAATCAATACCCCCTCTCCGCCTCCGGCGGCGTCTCCCCCTTGCTAAGGGGGAGACAGCGCAAAGCGCAGAGGGGGTCTATCGAGATAACCGAAACCATCCTCATGAACCTGCGGCTTCTGAAAGGGCTTGATCTGGATGGCTTCAAAAAAAGATTCGGGGCCTCGCTGGAAGACCTATACGGAAAAGAACTGGAAAAATTATCGGCCCTGGGCCTAATTGAGCTGCTGGAAGGCAGATTAAAACTCTCCGAAAATGGCCTCTACCTTGCCAACAAGGTTTTTGAAGAGTTTGTCTGATATCAGCCCTGTCCCCCCTGCCCCAAAAGATGCAAAAGCAACCCTTCTACATTGAGGCTTTCATCTAAAAACAAATAAGGGTCTATCGTAAGGGACCGGGAAAGGCGCAAACGGGCTTCGGCAGGCTTTTCTAAAGCAAAAGCCATCGCGTCCTGCAGCAGGGGGAACGCAATCCTGCGCCTGATCTTTTCTGCCACCGAGGGTTCAATATGAACATTGCCTCTTTCCCCATACCTGCGGGTATCTCCCCTGCCCAATTCTCCGTCGGAGTCCGTTACTTTCATGGTGTGGAAATCAGACCCTCCGTCCCGCTCGTACCTGCCGGGGTGCGCAAAGACCAAAAGCCCTCCCATTTTAGACAATTCTTCAAGGTACCGGTGTGCCGGCGTGATACCCCTGGCAAGCAGCTCCTGCGAAGGGGCTATGACCTGCTGAAGAAATTTTCTGATGATCCTGTAATCACTGCTGCCGGAGTCTCTCGGGTCTAATACTGCAATGCTTTCATCTCCAAGGGCTTCCGCCGGGTTTTCGATCTTGCACATCAGAACGGTCAGCGCCTGCATTTGGCTTTCCGGGATCTGGGACAGGCCGTCGGCGCATTTCTTAAAGCACCCGAGGATCTCCCCTTTTTGTATCCCGCGGCAGCCAAGATAAGCATAAAAGGAGTCAAGGGCTTCCCTGTCATATTTTGACAAACCCTGATCAGACGAAAGGGTTCTAAGGCTTTCTATCTGCAAAAAAAGCGCTGAGCGGGCTTCTTCCTTTATCCTGTCTATCAACGGAACAAATTCCGATGCTCTAAAAGGGTCAAAATAGAGCTTAAAGTGGGTCTCGCCCAAAGGAGTGTACAGAGCCGATTCGGAGGAGGCAAAAGTATAATCAACCCCTTCACCCCAGGCCGACCCCATGTCCGCCAGGACATTTCCGACCACATTATGGTCGGTCAAGGCCAAAGAGCCCACACCTTTTGAAAGCGCCAGCCTAAAAACGCTTAAAGCATCCAGCTGTCCGTCGGAGTAATCGGTATGCACATGCAAATCAAACAATCTGCTATTTTGCTCTTGGGCCCTTTTTGCAAGATAAGGTCCTGCCTCCAAGGTGAAATATCTACGCAGACATTGTTTTTCTCCCCTGTTCAGAGAAACGGAACCAAAACAACCCACATTATGCAAATGCCTTAAAGCTCGTGCGGCACTCATGTTTCTTTATCGTTTTTCTGCTTTGAGGATTTCAGCCGGTCATTAACCGCATTATTCTTGACAACAAAAAAAGGCGTTGATATAATTAGCACTTGAGGGGCCAGAGTGCTAATATGAACATAGAGTTCCTGGACGACAGAAAAAGAAAGGTCCTTGAGATCATCATCGAGGACTATATCAATTCGGCCGAGCCTATCGGCTCCAGCGCCGTTGTCAAGAAACACCGGGTGGATGCCAGCCCCGCCACCATACGGTTTGACATGGCGGACCTTGAGAAAAAGGGCTACATAAGAAAACCGCACACCTCCGCCGGCAGGGTTCCTTCAGACAAAGGGTACAGGTTTTTTGTGGACAACCTTATGCAGAACCCCGAACTGCCCCAGAGAACGGTCAGGTCCATAAAGGATAAACTGGAAAGCATAGAGCGCCTCGAGGAAGATATACTTAACGAAACGGTAGAGCTGCTGTCGTTTTTGTGCGATAACACTTCTGTGGCCGTATCGCTTGGAAAGCGCAAGAGCCTTCATGCCGGGGGGATCTCAAAAATGCTGAAACAGCCGGAGTTCTCTTCCCTTCAAAAGGTCTGCTCTGTAGTGGAGACCATAGAGAACCATCCGCTGATGACAGAGATCCTTGACGATTATGTGGGAGAGGATCCCTCCCCTATCAGGATCGGGACCGAAAATGACTGCAGGGCGCTTAAGGAGTGTTCGGTCGTGGCCAAGAGGTTCGGGGACAGCGGCATCCTGTGCGTGATAGGCCCCACAAGGATGCATTATGAAAAGGTGTCTTCCGCGCTTGACCTGTTCTCTAGGCTGCTAACGGAGATGCTCTAAAATGAAGATCATCGGAGGAAAGAACAAGATGGACAAAGAAAAGGCTGAAAAGCCCGAATGTCCCGACGAAAAGGATACAAAGATAGAAGAACTCAAGAACCAGCTGCTGCGCCTGATGGCGGATTTTGACAACTTTAAGAAAAGAGCGGCCGCGGAAAAGGAAGAGATAGCCTTTTTCAGCAATGAGGCTCTCATAATAGCCCTGCTACCGATAATGGACAATTTTGAGCGGGCAATGGACCATGCTTCCTCATGTAACAAGGAAAAAGTCAGCGAGGAATTCTTCAAGGGCTTTGCTCTAATAAAAAAGCAGCTTGAGGATGTCCTTCTAAAGATCGGCGTTTGCCCCATAGATTGCGCCGGAAAGCCCTTTGACCCCAATTTTCATGAGGCCGTAATAACAAAAGCCGTCGAAGGGCTAGAAGACGGGACGGTGGCGGAAGAAATGCAGAAAGGATACACATTCAGGGGCAAATTGATCAGGCCGTCGATGGTGATCGTTTCAAAAAATCCGTAGGGGCGCATGGACATGCGCCCATCCGGACGCGACAAATCCATTAGAAAGGGGAACAAAAAATGTCCAAAATCATAGGGGTCGATCTGGGAACAACCAACAGCTGCTGCGCGGTGGTAATAGGAGGAGAACCTACCGTTATCCCGAGTTCGGAAGGGGAAAGAATAGTCCCCTCGGTAGTGGCATTCCCCAAAGACAACGAAAGAGTGGTCGGCCGGATCGCCAAAAGACAGGCGATAACCAACCCGGAGAACACGGTTTATTCCATAAAAAGGTTCATGGGAAGAAGAGTGGCAGAGGTAGGGGAAGAGATGAGGCTGGTCCCCTACAAAGTGACGGAGGATAAGGCCGGCGGGGCAGGAGTAAGCATTCGGGGCAAGACCTTTACTCCACCGGAGATCTCTGCAATGGTCCTGCAAAAGATCAAACAGGATGCCGAAGCTTATCTGGGAGAAAAAGTTTCTAAGGCGGTTATCACGGTCCCCGCGTATTTTAACGACAGCCAGAGGCAGGCAACAAAGGACGCCGGCACCATAGCCGGACTGGAAGTGGTAAGGATAATTAACGAACCCACGGCCGCAGCACTTGCCTACGGCCTTGATAAAAAACACGCGGAAAAGATAGCGGTCTACGACCTGGGAGGAGGCACATTTGATATTTCCATCCTTGAAATAGGCGACGGCGTATTTGAAGTGAAATCAACCAACGGGGACACCCACCTTGGAGGCGATAACTTTGACGAAAAGATAGTGAACTGGCTTGTTGACGAATTCAAAAAAGAGACCGGGATAGACCTTAAGAACGACAGGATGGCGCTTCAGAGGCTGCGAGATGCCTCCGAAAAAGCAAAATGCGAACTCTCTACCGTAATGGAAGCCGAGATCAACCTGCCCTTCATAACAGCGGACGCTTCGGGGCCCAAACACCTGGTCATAAAACTGTCCCGTTCAAAATTGGAACAGCTGGTGGACGACCTTATACAGAGGACCCTGGGCCCGGTAAAGAACGCCCTTTCCGATTCCAAATTGGGAGCCTCTGACGTAAACGAAGTGATCCTGGTGGGCGGGCAGACAAGGATGCCAAAAGTCCAGGAAGTGGTCAAAAGTCTCTTTGGCAAAGAACCTAACAAGACCGTCAATCCTGACGAGGTAGTGGCCATTGGAGCCGCTATCCAGGGCGGCGTGCTTACCGGGGAAGTTAAGGAAATGGTACTGCTTGATGTTACCCCTCTTTCTCTTGGGATAGAGACCCTGGGAGGCGTAATGACAAGGCTGATAGAAAGGAACACCACGATCCCGACCTCAAAGAGCGAGGTGTTTTCTACCGCTGGCGACGGCCAAACCAGCGTGGAGGTCCATGTCCTGCAGGGAGAAAGGCAGATGGCCTCTGACAACAGGACCCTCGGAAGGTTCCATCTGGAAGGCATCCCCCCGGCACCGAGGGGGATACCGCAGATAGAGGTCACCTTTGACATTGACGCAAACGGCATCCTTCATGTTAGCGCAAAGGACAAGGGAACGGGGAAAGTGCAAAAGATCTCGATCACCGCTTCATCGGGGCTTACAAAGGATGATATAGATAAGATGAAGAGAGAGGCGGAACTGCACGAATCAGATGACAAGAAGAAAAAAGAAGAGGTAGAGATAAGGAACCAGGCCGACAACCTTGCCTACACGGCGGAAAAGACTTTGAAGGACATGGGCGACAAGATAGATGCCCAAACCAAAGAAAAGGTCCAAAAAGGGATAGAGGAGCTGAAAAAGTCGCTTGCCGGCACTGACACTGCCAAGATCAAACAGGATTTTGAAGCGCTGCAGAAAGAAGTTTATGAAATGTCCTCCCAGGTCTACAAGGCCCAGCAGCCTCCTCAAGGAGAGCAGTCCCAGGGCCAAGGAGATGCAGGGGCAAGCGGACCTTCGCAAAATCCCGGCGATGACAAGACTATAAACGCTGACTGGAAGGAATCGGATCAGAAATAATCAAGGTTTCTTGCAATACCTGTAGGGGCGCACCATGATGCGCCCCTACATATTTTTCCGGCCCCTGCCCTTTTGTTATATAATTGAAAGATATGGTTAGCAAAGATTATTACGGATCCCTTGGGATATCAAAACCTTCTTCTCCAGATGAAATAAAAAAGGCTTTCAGGTCGCTTGCCAGAAAATACCACCCCGATGTCTGCAAAGAACCGGATGCGACAAAAAAGTTCAAAGAGATCAACGAAGCCTATCAGGTTTTGAGCGACCCCAGGAAAAAGCAGATGTATGACACTTACGGGACTACGGGGCCCGCAGGAGGTTTTAACGCTTCCAGCTTCCCCGACCTTGAGGATATTTTGAGGGATTTTACCTCCTCTTCGCCGTTCGGAGACATGTTCGAATCCTTTTTCGGCGGCAGGCAGGGCACACGGCAGAAAAAAGGCCCGGAACCCGGCAATGACCTTAGATACGATCTTAAACTTTCGCTTGAAGAGGCCCACAACGGGCTCGAAAGAGAAGTGGAAATGGAAAGGCTTAAGGTCTGCGGCAAATGCAAAGGCAGCGGAGCCGAAGGCTTTACCGCAGTAAAAAAGTGCCCTCAGTGCGGCGGCTCGGGGCATGTCACAAGGGCGCAGAGGACCATTCTGGGCAGCTTTTCTCAAATAGCAGTGTGCGACAAGTGTTCCGGCTACGGAGAGATCATCGAAAACCCCTGTAAGACATGTAAAGGCTCCGGCAGGATAAGGACAAAAGACAAGGCAAAGGTAACCGTTCCCGCGGGAATAGATGCGGGATACAGGCTTAAGGTCACGGGTTTTGGCGATGCGGGCATAAGGGGCGGAGGTTACGGGGACCTTTATGTCTTTATCGATGTCAAACCTCATCCACTGCTGCGCCGGGACGGGGACAATCTTTACACCACGGACAAGATCGACTTTGTGAGCGCCGCCCTTGGCGACACCGCGCAACTTGATATCTTTGGCGAGGCTGTGGAATTAAAGATACCCGCAGGCACCCAGCCCAACACTGTTTTCAGGGTCAAAGGCAAAGGCATCAACAAGCTCTACGGCCACGGAAGAGGAGACTTGTTTGTTGAAGTGCAGGTAGAGATCCCCACAAGGCTTTCAAAAGAGCAGGCGGAACTGCTCAAAAAGATCAAAGGCGCAAAATGAACCGGTTTTTTGTGCTGCCAGGATCCATAGACAAAAACATCATAACGGTCACAGGCCGCGATGTTAATCATATAAAGAATGTCTTAAGGCTTAAGGCACAAGACGAACTTGTTTGTTTTGACGGAAAAGGGATGGAATATCTTTGCTCGATTGAATCCTTTGGCAAAGACTGCGTCTCTGCCAGGATCTTATCCTCTAAAAAAACCGATACCGAACCGTCTGTCAAGATCACTCTGGCCCAGGCCCTGCCAAAAGCCTCAAAAATGGACTTCATAATTCAAAAAGCCGTTGAACTGGGCGTTCACAAGATCATTCCCGTTATTACAGAACGCACCGTCGTCAAAGGCTCAAAACCCGACAGATGGAACAAGATCGCCAAAGAAGCCGCCCAGCAATGCGGACGAGCAATTATCCCCGAAGTCTCCCCTGTCTTGAATTTCAATGAATTTCTAGAGCTTGCCCCGAGCTTGTCGAGGGGTATTTCTACGTATTTCGACCTAAAACTTATCCCCTGGGAAAACGAAAAACAAGTTTCTTTGAAATCAGCTCTTAAAGAAGCGCCGGATGCTGGCAATATTGTTGTTCTTATCGGGCCCGAAGGCGGGTTTTCCAGAAACGAGGCCGGCGAGGCCGTTGCCCATGGATTCAGACCTGTTTCGCTGGGTAAAAGGATACTGAGGACAGAAACGGCAGGGATGGCGGCACTTGCCATGACAATTTATGAGTTGGATAATAAATAAACTCCTTC
>CAYUCV010000017.1:0-21717 GCA_964443545.1 uncultured bacterium | reverse complement strand
GGCAAATGGATAGATCCTAAGACTAATGAAGCCGGGAACGGACCGCTCTATAACGGAGTTATCTTCCACCGGGTGATACCGGACTTCATGATCCAGACCGGAGACCCCCTTGGCAACGGCACTGGAGGCCCGGGATACAGGTTTGAGGACGAGTTCGATGACTCCCTTGATTTTTCCTCACCCGGAATTCTGGCCATGGCAAATTCGGGGCCAAACACCAACGGCTCGCAGTTCTTTGTCACTGTGGCCCCCTGCCAGTGGCTTAACGGAAAACACACCATCTTCGGCAAGGTAACAAAAGGCTATGATGTTGCAGTAAAGATCTCGCAGGCGCAGACAAAGAACGACAGGCCGCTTTCCCCCATCACGATAAAGCAGATCTACATAAGAGACTGATCCCCGCAACTGTCCCCTGTTCCTATTTGTGATATATTTGTTGATAGAAAGCACAAGGAGGGTCTATTGATATCAAGAGCAAAAGAATAAAATTCGGCGGAAAAGTTCTTGTTATCGGATGCGGATATGTGTCAAGATGCACCGTGCCGCTTATACTAAAGCATATAGACATGCCGCCAGAAAAGATCACCGTGATAGATTTTGAGGACCGCAGGGACTATATAGAAGAGGCGCTGGAGCAGGGAGTCAAGTTCAAACTCGACAGAATAACCCCCAAGAACCTTAAGACAAAACTCGCAGGCTATGTGGGTAGCGGCGACATGATAATAGACCTGGCCTGGAACATAGAATGTACTGAGATACTGCAGTGGTGCCACGACCATAATGTCCTGTACATAAACACCTCCGTAGAACTTTGGGACCCTTATGCGGGAGCAAAAGATAAACTTCCGACCGAGAGGACCCTTTATGTCAGGCATATGGCCATCAGGAAAATGGCGGACGGCTGGAAGAACAAAAAAGGAGCTACTGCCGTAATTGAACACGGGGCTAATCCCGGGCTTGTTTCCCACTTTGTTAAGGTGGGGCTCATAGACATTGCGGAAAAACTCATCAAGACAAAAAAGAAAGACAAAAGGATCCCCGAGATAAAGTCGGCTCTCAGAAAAAAGGACTTCCCTGCCCTCTCAAGACTTTTGGGGGTAAAAGTCATCCATATCAGCGAAAGGGACACGCAGATCTCGGACAGGCCCAAGGAGCTTAACGAGTTCGTCAACACCTGGAGCATAGAGGGATTCCGGGAAGAAGGCATCGCTCCCGCGGAACTAGGCTGGGGAACGCATGAAAAAAGGCTTCCCAAAGGCGCCATGTTCCACCAGGGAGGCCCCGGCAACCAGATCTGCATTTCGCAGATGGGCATTAAGACCTGGGTAAGGAGCTGGGTCCCCTGCGGCGAGATAACGGGAATGATCGTACGCCACGGAGAAGCCTTTACCATTTCGGACCATCTGACGGTGTGGGAGAACGAAAAACCCGTTTACCGGCCGACCGTACATTATGCCTATTGCCCTTCGGAAGCGGCCATAAATTCCCTGCACGAACTCGAGATGAGGAATTTTGACCTGCAGAAGGACCAGAGGATAATGACGGACGAGATAATCAGCGGCAGGGACGAGCTCGGCGTTCTCATGATGGGACACGATTTCAAATCCTGGTGGGTCGGAAGCCTTTTGGACATAGAAGAATCAAGGGAACTTGCTCCTCATCAGAATGCCACTACCCTGCAGGTGGCCTGCTCGGTAATAGCGGCTGTGATGTGGATGATAAGGAACCCAAAAAAAGGAGTTTGTGTGCCGGACCAGCTGCCGCATGACCAGGTCCTTGCTGTTGCAAAAGAGTATCTTGGGCCTTTCGTATCTACTGCTGTTGACTGGACGCCTTTAAAAACAAAGGTTGATTTTTACAAAGGCTACAACAGCAATATAATAGACGAAAAAGACCCGTGGCAGTTCCATAATTTTTTGGTGCAGTAGAATGAAGCCCGAGCCTAAAGGCTCGGCTCCGTTCGTCAATCAAGGAGCCGACGCTTTAGCGTCGGGGCATAGGCAAAAACAATGAAAAAGAACAAACTGGAAAAACTGATCAGGTCGCAGGCAAAAAAGCACTCGACCCCGCTGATGCTGATCAGCAAAGAGGCCCTTAACGGCCAGTACGCTTCCTTTAAGAAGTGCCTGCCGTTCGTTGAGCCTTTCTATGCCATAAAGGCCAATCCTGACCCGCAGATCATCAGACACTTCGTTTCTCTGGGGAGCAGCTTTGACACGGCCTCGGCCAACGAAATGCTCCTGGTGCTGTCCCTGGGGGCAAAGCCTGACAAGATCATCTTTGCCAACACGATAAAGTCGGAAAAGGACATACGGCTTGCAAGAAAGCACGGGGTCACACTTATGACCTTTGACAACGAGCCGGAGCTTTACAAGATAGCGCGCAACTGCCCCAAAGCAAAGGTGCTTGTAAGGATAAAGGTCGAGAACATCGGCAGCATGGTGGAGCTTTCTCTCAAATTCGGCGCGGACACCGACCAGGCCGTGTTCTTTCTCAAGAAAGCAAAGCAGCTCGGCCTTGAGCCCGCAGGAGTGGCGTTCCATGTGGGTTCGCAGTGCGTCAATGTGGACAATTATGTCAAGGCGCTTGAGATAACTTCTCAGATCTTCCGCGAATCAAAGCAGCACGGGTTAAAGCTTAACATGCTTGATATCGGCGGGGGGTTCCCTATCAACCACTTTGACAGGGAAAAGATCGACTTTAGAAAGATAGCGGGAGTGATAAAAAGGGAGATCAGGCGACTTTTTGACAAAAACATCAGGGTGATCGCCGAACCAGGAAGGTTCTTTGTAGGGCCGTCCGGCACTCTGGTTACCAGTGTTGTAGGCCGCACTTTCCGCAACAACAAGAACTACTACTATCTTGACGACGGGGTGTATGCGGACTTTTCGGGAACAGTGTTCGACCACTGCAAGTATCAGTTCAACGCGATCAAAAGAGGCCAAAAGTTCTTGAGCACGCTGGCCGGCCCCACCTGCGATTCCTTTGACACTATCTCTGTAAGCGAAGAACTTCCCGAGCTTGAGGTCGGCAATCTGGTATATGTCAAAAATATAGGAGCCTATTCATCAGCCTCGGCAGTCCCGGGGTTCAACGGTTTCCCAAGCGCAAAGACAGTTCTGGTCTAATCCTCAAGGAACATAGGCCAGTAATATTTGAGGAATATCAGGACAACACTGGTCAAAGGGACCGCCACTATCATGCCGACCATTCCGCCAAGTTCTCCTCCTGCTATCAGTGCGAGGATCACCAGGACGGGATGAACACCTATTATCTCCCCTATTATCTTAGGGGCCAGGACACTGGTCACAAAGAATTGAAGTACGGTCAAGAACAGGATGGTATAGACCCCGGGAAGGACCCCCTGTGACAGCGCAAGAGCAGCCGCAGGTAAGCTTCCGATAAACGGGCCAAGATAAGGGATGATCACCGTAACACCCATCCAGATAGAGAGCAGAAATGCGTAATTGACCTTGAGCAGAGACAGTCCTATCCAGCCGGCAAAGAAGAGTATCAGGCCAAGAATGAAAAGGCCGGTAAAATACCCGGAGATAGAAGCCACCATGTCATGCCACATTTTTCTGTTGAGCGACAGGAACTTTTTGGGCAGTTTTTCCTCTATCAGATCAAGTATCCTGGCCTCGTCCAGGATAAGATAGACCGAAATTATCAGCGCCATCACAAATGAGAACGACATGGTCATTATCCTGAACAAAGCCTGAGTGGAGTTGTTAAGAAAAGCCTCGACAGCACCGGAATTTAGTACCCCGCCGACCACTTTTTGAGAAAGGCCGCCGCTGCCTTTGGGCAGCAGCTGTTCGGCAAAAGAGAACCTGCTGTCGAGCCCCGAAAGGATGGAGTTAAGGCTTGCGCTTAAGGCCGGGAGCTTTTTAGAAAAGTCGGGCAGGTCGTTCATCACAAGATAATTTGCCAGGGAAAGGAGGATGGCAATGGCGATAAAGGAAAACAGCATTACAAGTGCCGTCCAAAGAGGCCTGATATCGTATATGCGGCAGAGCCTGCCGACCATGGGGCTGAGTATCATGTAAATAAGCAGGCCGACCACAAAGGTCCCAACTGTATTGGGCACCTTAAAAAGAAGATAAAGCACCGACAAAATGATGACCGGGATCAGTATCAGTTTCCATCTAAAATGCAGTCTTGTTTCCATTTCCTCCTCCTGCTGCCTGTATGATATTACGCCACTGAAAATAAGTCAACAAAACACGGCATCATTCTATGACAACAGAGGCCACAGCGTATTTTTGGCTGTGCGAAAGCGTAAGATGGGACCTCTTTGCCGTTCTCATTTTTATCTTAAGAAAAGGTTTGCCTTTTTTGTCATTGTTAACTTCTATGTCCTTCCAGTAGATGCCTCTCATCCCGGTGCCTAATGCCTTTGCGTATGCTTCCTTGGCGGCAAAACGGACAGAAAGCTCCGGATAGCGCAGTTTATTGAATTTGGTACAATAGGAGATCTCGTGGGGAGTGTAGATCCTTTCAAGGAACCTTGAGCCGAACTGTTTTACCGCGGCCTTGATCCGGTCGATCTCAACGATATCGATACCGGTTCCCTTTATCATCAGTAAACGGGAGTGACCCAGTGAGGATATTTGTGATCTTCGCCTCTTGCAGCAATAAAATAAGCTTTTTGCAGCTTCTGTGTTATGGGGCCCATCGCGCCGTCGCCGACCATGTGCCTGTCAACTTCTATTATGGGAGATACCTGCGCCCCCGTCCCGGTAAAGAAAAGCTCGTCAGCCATATAGAGCTCGGACTTATCGATAGACCTTTCTACAGTGTCTAGTCCGAGTTTGTCCTTTGCAAGTTCCATGATGGTTTCTCTTGTGATACCCTCAAGAATGTTGTCCGTGACCGGAGGAGTGATAAGTTTTCCGCTGCGGACCATGAAGATATTCTCTCCGCTACCTTCGGCAACATGACCGTCGTGGGACAGCATTATAGCCTCGGCAAAGCCGGATTCTATGGCATCGGATTTTGCAAGAGATGAGTTTATATATGATCCCGTCACTTTGGCCCTGGCTGGTACAGAAATGTCATCTATCCTGCGCCAGGTAGAGGTGCAGACGCGGATACCCTTGGAGATGTCAAGGTATTCTCCGAACGGAGAAAGAAAAATGCACAGATCGTCCCCTATCCCCGTTAATCCGAGTCCGATCTTTTCGTCCGATTTATAGGCCAGCGGCCTGATATAAACATCCTCATGATACGAGTTCTTTTTTGCCAGTTCCAGCGTGACCTGGCAGAGCTTTTCCACGGTTAACCTTGGCTTCATTTTGAGCACCCTGCAGGACCTTAGAAAACGCTCGTAATGCTCTTTCAGTTTGAGGATGAACATCTGCTTTTTTTCTGTGTTGTAATAGCCGCGTATACCCTCAAAAACGCCCGTGCCGTAGTTAAAGGCATGCGTCATAACGGATATCTTTGCGTCCTGGAACGGGACTATCTCGCCTTTGAAGAAAGCGTATTTCATCTTTACATCCTTTCGGGAGCGCTGCTTCCCAACAATTTTAACACATTTGCCAGCACTATTCGAGCACAAAAAAGCAGTGCCAGCCTTGCTTTTGTAAGGGCAGCGTCCTCTGTTATAACCCTGCATTTGTGATAATAGGAATGAAAGAGAGCGGCCAGTTCCCTTGCATACCTTGCGATGTGGTGAGGCTCTAAAGAAGCCGCTGCTCTTTCTATCGCATCAGGAAGATCGGCCAGTTTCTTGATCAATTCCCGCTCCGAGGCATGGGACAACAGTGAAAGGTTGGAAAAGTCGGGCTCTGTTTTTGCCTCTTCAAAAACCGAGCAGATCCTGGCATGGGCGTACTGAACATAATAAACAGGGTTGTCCATGGACTTTTTCTTGGCCAGTTCGATATCAAAGTCCATGTGCGAGTCGGCCCCCGTCATCAGCAAAGAAAATCTGGTGGCATCGCTTCCGGTTTCTTCTATGACCTCCCGCAGCGTTATCATGTCCCCGGTCCTCTTTGACATCCTAACCGGCTCGCTTCCTCTGTAAAGAGAGACCAACTGGCCGATTATTATCCTAAGGCTGCCTTTGGGATGTCCCAGGGCTTCAAGGCTTGACAAAAGCCTTTTGACATAACCGTGGTGGTCCGTGCCCCAGACATTGATCAAGAGTTCGAAGCCTCTTTTGAATTTATCTTCATGATAAGCCAGATCAGCGGCAAAATATGTCGGGTCTCCGCTCTCTCTTACCAGAACCCTGTCCTTATCGTCCCCAAAATCAGTGGACCTGAACCACAGGGCGCCTTCTTTTTCGTAGGCAAGCCCTTTTTTCTTAAGAGTTTCGAGGGTTTCTTTGATCCTTCCGCTTTCATGAAGCGTCTGTTCGCTGAACCAATTATCAAAGTTCACATCGATCAAAGACAGTGTCTCTTTTTGTTCCTTCAATATCTTTTCAAGCACTCCAGCCTTTAGCCTTTCCGGCTCCATGTCCCTGCAGGCATCGGCTATTTCCTTGACATATGCTCCGGCATAGCCGTCCCGAGGAAGAGGAGTGCCGTTCATATGAGAAAGGACCGACTGTATCAGCAGTTCAACCTGCCTGCCGACATTGTTGACATAGAACTCCGTCTGCACCCTGTAACCTGCGGCCTTAAGTATCCTTGCCATGCTGTCGCCGATGGCAGCCCACCTTCCGTGCCCAATGTGGAGAGGTCCCGTAGGATTGGCGCTGACGAATTCCAAGAGAACGCTTTTGTCCTTTTCTTCCTTTGAATATCCGTATAGTTGCTGTTTTTTGCATATTTCAGTTAGCGAGGCAGCCAGCATTTCATCTTTTACGAAAAAATTGAGATGTCCCGGCCCGGCTATCTCCGCTTTTTTGAGAATATCCGATCCCGGCAGTTTCTCTATCTTCTTTAGGATGCCTTCTGCAACTTCCCTGGGCTTTTTGCCTTCCTGTTTAGCCATAGAAAGCGCAACGGAAGAGGAATAATCGCCGTGGGCGCCATCCTTTGGGATCACGACTTCCGCTCTACCTCCGTCAAGAGCCTGTTTAAGCAGTTCTTCTATCTTTTTCTTCATCGCTTTTGCTGTGATTATAGCACGCGTAAAGTGAAATTTTGCCCTGCAATCTTCGATTAATAAGCGTATGGAACTGACAGGACCAAAATTCGCGCCCGCCGTACAACTGGCAAGGATAGAGGCCTCTGCCAACCGGAGAATGCCGGTGGTCTCAGAGCTTTTGGCAGAACCTTTGCCAGGACTGCGTTCTATCCCTGTGGCTGTTGAAGGGGTGAAATGCCTGATGCATGTGAACAGGTTCTTCAGGTCCGACCTTACAAGCGATCTTGCCCGAGGCATAAGACAGTTTTTGGCCACTCCCGTTTATTTTAGGCCGCAGGACAATCTTATCATCCTCTCTTACAGGGGAGACGCACAAAGGTTGTTTATGGAGGACGAGGTCGGAGCCTCCGAGCCGATGTTCGCCAGAGTTGGCGAGCCTCTTACAAGAAGCAGGTTCGGCAACGGTTACAGGGTCATTACCGCCCGCGACATACCCGGGAACCTGATTACCAGGGAACAACTCGAGAGCGGAATGTCCGTAATAGCCCGGGCAAGAGATATAGGGAGATCTTCGGCGGGCAACTATTATGTGCTTGACCTTATAGAAAAGGATGACACCTTTCAGGAGATCGAAGAAGCCAAAAGGTCGGGAGCGTTTGTGGAAGCTGACATGCTGGGCTTTAACAGGCCTTCTTCCCCCACAACTGCAGTTCTGTCCTTTAAGACGGGACTTCCCAATCTGTTCCTGCCGCTGTCGCACACTTCAAGATACGCCGGACCCGACGTCGGAAACAAGATATCATTTCTGTCACATTTCATAGATACGGGGCTTACAGGAAAAGTGTTCGAGGTAGATGGCAGCAGGTTCGTCGGCAAATTTTCTACCGCTCTTGCCCAGGACGAGCTCCTTTCCGGATTTGAGGGCGCGCTTGCCTGGCCTTTCCAGGTCATGGTAACAGAGGCATCCTATAAAAGGGACGGTTCTTTTGCGGGTTTTGAAGTGCTCTACAGAGAACTCCTCAAAGGTTTTCTCCCGGCCTCGGAATGGATCAGGCCTTCGGAGGCTGAGACGGAGACTTTTGTCGGGGTCTCTCTTGCAGTGACCCTGATGAGGCTGCAGCCGCACAGAGGATATACACAGCTCATAGTACGCTCGCACAGAGAAGAAAATGAACACTCGGAAGTTATGCTGGAAGCTTTCAGAAAAGCAATGGAAAGACGCAGCTAAGCTGTGGAAGAGTTCAGAAGAAGTTGATATTCTTGAGAAAAAGGTCCTGATAGTTCTTCTGGAGCGAAAGTTCTACATGGTCAAAGGCAGCAGCCGCCGAAAGGGCTTTCTCAAGCAAGCCGTCCTTTAGCAGCACCAATTTTGCCCCGCCAAGAGACGAATTCCCGATTGAGCGCACTTTTGTCCTTTCAACCTTTGGGACAAGCCCTATCTCCATGGCATCGGCAATATCTATCTTTTCCCCAAAAAGCCCCGACAACAGGATCTTTCTGACATCCCCTATTCTTTTACCGGCTTTTTCCAGTAGAATATCTACCCCTGCCCTTATAGCAGCTTTTGCCAGCTGCAGATTGCGTACATCCTGTTGGGTTATAGAAATGTCCCGACGCTGAAGATCTCGACGAGCTCGGTCGAGTCGCGTCGGCTCTTTTTCAGAACAAACCGGAGCCGACCTTTTAAGGTCGGGACTTAGCACTCTCCCCGTCCGGTCTATTTCTCCCTTTCTCAGCATTCCTGCAACTTTTGAGATCATTTTTGAGCCCAGAAGCAGTTCGCTGCCTCTAAAGGCGGGGCCTGCCGCCGCCGAGGCGCCCCAGAGGCCTTTGCTGCTGCCCAGGACCAGTTCCGCGTTGGTCCCAAGGTCTATCAAAAGCTTAAGCGAAGACACTTCGCTCATCCCGGTATAAAGCACCCCCGCAACCGCATCTCCCCCGACAAAAGCGCTCACTATGGGAAGAGTGATAAGTTTTGTATCTTTACCCGCTGTGATCCCTATTGAAGAAGCTCCTATACTTTCGGAGCCCTTTACCTGCTGAGAGAACGGATAGGCTTTGAGCCCCGAAACATCCCTGCCCAGCAAAAAATGCAGCATCGGTGTATTTCCGCTGACAACAAGACGGTCCAGCCTTTTGCGGTTGATCTTTATCCTCTTGCTCAATATCTGGATGAGGTTGTTCACATCCGAAACGAGAAGTTTTTGCAGCACGGCAAGTTTTTCGCTGGATGAGGCAAAAGTAAGCCGGGTCACCAAATCCCTGCCGTGCTTTGCGAGCGAGCATTTTATCTGCGCCGCAAAGCGGTCTTTCGGCTTGTCAAGATCTATGATGAACCCGGCTAAATTGGTCGTTCCAAGGTCAAGAGCGATCCCGGTCTTAGCCATTACTCCCCTTGAACATGTCCTTTGCTTTTGCTTTCAGGTCTTCTGCCGTCTTTTTTACGGTCTCGGCCGCTTCTTTTGCTTTGCCGCTCCATTTTTCTGTTTCACCGGAGAGTTCTTTTCTCATCTCCTCCCCCTTTTTGGGCGCAAACAAAACTCCCAGCACCGCACCGATCAGGCCTCCGGTCAAAAGCGTCTTAATCTTTCCCATCGCTGTCTCCTTTCGTTTTGAATAATACTTCGAGACCTTTTTTTATGCCGGCTCCGATACTGGCCAGTTCAACCCTGGGGTTCTTAACCACATTCTGGACAAAGGAAACCGCTTTTTCGCTCCCCTGAGCCATCATGTCGAACTTCGCAAGAAAAAGCCCTGATATTCTGTCCAGTCTGGCAAGAAAACTGTTGACGGTGCCGGTGATGCCGGAAAAGTCCTTTATCAGAGGCTTGAACTCGCCGTGGAACTCGTTGACCATCTTATCAATGGGCTTGATCATTTTTCTCACATCCACAAGTATCAGGATGGTGTGCGCCGCAAGAGCAACGACAGAGGCCGTGACTATGATCACACAGATCGAGATGACCAGATTCATGTCCATATTACTCACCGCCTTTGCCCGGGTTGGCTTCTTCAAGCTCCCGTCTTTTTTCGTCAGAGGCTTTCTGCGCTTCCTGAGCCGCCAGAGTAAGCCTGTCTATGCCCTCTTCTATCGAGGATATTGTCTTCTGTATCATCTCCTGAGAGACGGTCTTTATCCCTTCCGAGGCCCCCGAAGAGGAAGAGCTCAGCTCATCCATCTTTTCTTTGATCTTTTTTCTGGTGTCTTCTCCTTTGGAAGGGGCAAAAAGCAGCCCCAGCCCCGCACCTATTATGCCTCCCAAGAACAGAAGGTCAAGAAAAGAGCCTTTTTTACCGGACATGCTATTTACCTCCTTTTGGATATGAGCCCAGTACTTTTATGAAAGATACTTTGTTCATGATATCAGCAAGCGCCCTGTGTATCTCTTTGTCCTGCCTGTGCCCTTCCATATCTATAAAAAAGTAATAGTCGCCCAGCGCTTTTTTTGACGGCCTTGACTCTATCTTAGTAAGATTGATGTTCCTTATAGCAAATTCCCCGAGAATGGTGTGCAGGCCTCCAGGCTGATCGGTTATCGCGGAAAAAACAATGGAAGTCTTGTCCGCGCCTGTCTTTTTATGGTCGGCTTTGCCCAGTATAACGAAGCGCGTGGCATTGTCTTTGTAATCGGCTATATCTTTAGCGATGACCTTAAGATCGTAGAGCTTGGCCAGGCCTGCCGGTCCGGCGCAGGCAATATCTCCCCTGTCAGAAAAGGCAACGAGTTTTGCCGCCTCGGAAGTGCTGTATGAAAGGCTGACGGCGGCCTTGGGTAAATGTTTTCTTATCCAGCCTCTGCACTGCTCTATCGGCTGGGGGTGTGAGACTATTTCTTTTATTTCCTTAAGTTCCAGGTGCTTTTTTGCCATCAGAGCATGATGGATGGGAAGTATGATCTCCCCCCTGATCTTGAGGTCCACTTCCTTGGCAAGCATGTCATAAACGATGCCGATAGAGCCCTCTATTGAATTTTCTATCGGAGTAATGCCTTCGTCAACTTCTTCCCTGTCCACGGCAAAAAGAAGATCATGGTGGGTCGAATACGGGACAAGGTCCGCCTTGCCTTCCAGCGCATTCAAATAGACTTTTCCAGCTTCCTGCGAAAAAGTCCCTTCCGGCCCCAGATAGCCTATTTTTTTCATAATATTCTGAATTCCCTGTGCTTATTTTCGCACTTTGTCCAGGTTATATCAAGTGCTTCGACCCTGGAACTGTAGGACCCCCTCTTTAACTTTTCGAGCAGGATCTCAAGGTCCTCTTTTTGCCCCTCGGCCACCACTTCCACTTTCCCGTCGGGCAGGTTCTTGGCATAGCCCGTAAGTTTAAGGATGTTGGCGGCGTCAAGGACATAATACCTGTATCCTACGCCCTGGACAAAACCGCTGACAGAGACTTTTACACAGGCCCTGTCCATTATTTCTTTTTCCGTGATTTTTTTCTGTTGTCGTCTATCTTGCAGATCTCGAGCCCCGATTCTATAAGCATGTTGGCAGCCAGGTCGTCCGGATAGTCGCCTTCAAAAACGACCCTCTTTACCCCTGCATTTATCATCATCTTTACGCAGATCACACAGGGCTGGTGGGTGCAGTAGAGGGTGGAATCCTGGATCTTTACTCCGTCCCAGGCGGCCTGAATTATGGCATTCTGCTCGGCGTGAAGTCCTCTGCAGAGTTCATGCCTCTGCCCCGAGGGGACATTGCTTTCGTTCCTTACACATCCCACGGTATCACAATGGGCAAGACCCTTTGGCGAACCGTTATAACCAGTAGAAAGGACCCTTTTGTCCTTGACTATGACCGCTCCCACCTGTCTTCGTATGCAGGTGGACCTTGTGGCAACCACCTTGGTGATCTCCATAAAGTACTTGTCCCAGGACGGCCTCTCCGGCTTTGTTTTTTTCTTCATCAGCGTTTCTTTTTGGCAACAGCCTGTTTTGCGGCTTTCACTATGTCACTTGAGGTGAGCCCGTATTTTTCGAGCAGGTCGGAAGGCTTGCCTGATTCGGCAAAGGTGTTTTTTACCCCTACGCGGATGATAGGGACCGGAAAAGCCCCTGATACAACCTCGCAGACAGCGCTTCCCAGGCCTCCCGAGATCTGATGCTCCTCTGCAGCAACGATAGCGCCTGTCTCCTGGGCCGCCCCGATAACTGCATCCTCATCAAGAGGCCGCAGGGTGTGCATATTTATTACTCTGGCACTGATCCCTTCTTTTTCCAGTTGCTGCGCCGCCAGAAGCGACTGCTCCACCATCAGGCCGCAGGCAATTATCGACACATCCGCACCGTTCTTCATGAGAACGCTTTTGCCTATCTTGAACTCATAGGATTCATCCTCATAAATAATACCTGTAGCCTGCCTGCTTAGCCTTATGTAAACGGGCCCGTTAAAGGCAGCGGCTGCTTTTACGGCTTTATATGCCTCTACCGCATCTGCCGGAACTATCAGGGTCATATTGGGCATGACCCGTATTATGCCAAGGTCCTCAAGCGCCTGATGGGTGACCCCATCCTCTCCTACGGTTATTCCGCCGTGGGTAGCCACTATCTTGACATTGAGCCTTGGATAGGCAACCGAGATCTTTATCTGGTCCCAGGCCCTGCCGGAGGCAAAGGCCGAAAAAGTGGAGGCGAACGCTGTTTTACCGCAGGCTGCCAAACCGGCCGCGGTCCCTATCATGTCCTGTTCGGCAACCCCGCAGTTTATGAACCTGTCGGGAAAGGCTTTGCAGAACATGCCTGTCTTTGTGGAACAGGCCAGGTCGGCGTCAAGCACCACGACCCTGGGATCTTCTCTGCCAAGGTCCACCAGAGCCTTGCCGTAAGCGTCCCTGGTAGCCGCAAGTTTTTTGCTCATAAATGGCACTTCAATTCTTCAAGGGCGGTGTCGGTCTCTTCTTTGTTGGGAGCCTTGCCGTGAAAGTCCACATTGTGCTCCATAAAAGAAACACCCTTTCCCTTGACGGTGTCGCAGATTATGATGGAGGGTTTTCCTTTTGTCCTTGATGCCTCGTCCACGGCTTTCATAAGGGCTTCTATATCATGTCCTTTTACATCATCTATGACATTCCACCTGAACGCTCTCCATTTGTCGGCGATCGGTGTTATTCCTTTTATGTCCTCCACCTTGCCGTCTATTTGCAGTTTATTATGGTCAAGGAACACCGTCAGGTTGTCCGTTTTATGCTGTCCCGCAGACATAGCAGCCTCCCAGATCTGGCCCTCTTGGGATTCGCCATCCCCTATTATGCAGTAGACCCTGTATTTTTTGCCGTCCATCTTTGCCGCCAGCGCCATTCCGTGCGCGGCTGAAAGCCCCTGCCCCAGCGAGCCCGTTGTCATGTCTATTCCAGGAAGGCTGAGTCTGCAGGGATGGCCCTGCAGAGAGGAACCTATCTGGCGCAGGGTCTTTAGATATTCTTTAGAAAAAAAGCCCGCGTTGGCAAGGCAGGAATAAAGAGCGGGGGCACCGTGCCCCTTAGAAAGGACGAACCTGTCGCGGTCCGGGTCCTCCGGGTTCTTGGGGTCCACATTCATCTTGTAAAAATACAGGACAGCCATGATATCGGCAATAGAAAGAGAGCCTCCGGGATGTCCCGAGCCGGATTTGCCCAGCATGACTATAATATCCGTCCTTATAGCGGCTGCTTTTTTTTGCAGTTCTTTTACTTTTTCTTTGTCCGGCATTTTATCCTCTTTATAATATAAAGAATATCAGAAACGCTCCATGGTGTCAAAAATCAGTCCCCCACGACCCTGATCTCGGGCTCAAGCCGTACAGAAAACTTCTCTTCCACGGTTTTTTGCACCATTTCCATAAGACAGATCACATCTGCGGCTGTGGCGCCTTTTGAATTCACTATATAATTTGCGTGGAGTTCCGATACTCTGGCCCCTCCGGCAGAAAGACCCTTAAGCCCTGCTTTTTCTATCAATTCTCCCGCGCTTTGTCCTTCTGGATTCTTGAACACACAGCCGGCAGAAGCCTCTTTAAGAGGATGGGCGGCGGCTTTTTGAGACAACACCCGGTCCATCTTTGCTTTTATTTTTTGGGGATCGGCCTTTTCGAGATCAAGCTGTACCCGGCAGATGATCATTTTGTTATGGAGAAAAACGGAGGACCTGTAACCAAAACCGCATTTTAAGCGGTCAAAGGAGTGTTCTGTTCCGTCATAAGAAACCGCGGCCACATTAGAAACCCTGTCTCCTATAGAAGAGCCAAAGGAACCGGCGTTCATGGCAACGGCACCTCCAACGGTGGAAGGAATGCCCGCAAGGTCCTCAAGACCGGAAAGCCCCATACCGCAGCACCGGTTTATGAGCTTTGGAAGCCCCGCTCCCGCACCGCAAGACACACGGCTGCCTTCAATGCTTATTGCCTCAAGATCGCCCGACAGCCTGATGACCGCGCCTTTTATCCCTTTGTCCCTGACAAGAAGATTTGAGCCTCTGCCAAAAACAAATACCGGCACTCGGGCTCCTGCAAGGATAGAAAGGACCCCGGCCAACTGCCCGGTATCTGACACGCAGACAAAAAGCTCCGCGGGCCCGCCCACTCCAAATGTCGTGTGCCTTGACATCGGCTCGTTGACAGAGACAGCCGCGCCGGTCTGTCTGAGCTGGTCTGTCAGGCTGTTCTTATTTCCCATTTGGAGAGTTCAACTTTCGCTGGGTTTCTCTAAGCCTTGCGTAAAGCTCTTTACCGATAAGGTGTATGTCCCCTGCCCCGGCCGTCAGCACAAGGTCGCCTTCTTCCACAAGCCCCGCAAGATGGTCCGTTATTTCCTGCTTTTTCTGGATATAGGTAACATCCTTGTGCCCGTTACTTGCTATCTCATCGGCAAGCGTCTGGCCGGAGATGCCCGCTATCGGAGCTTCGCTGGCCGCATAAATGTCGGTGATTATCACCTTGTCGGCATCTGTAAAGCAGGAGCCGAACTCTTTTTTGAGGTGCATTGTCCTGGTATACCTGTGCGGCTGGAACACGCAGATAAGGCGCCTGACGCTGGCCCAGCTGCTTCTGGCAGACCGCAGAGTGACCGATATCTCGGTGGGATGGTGTCCGTAATCGTCATAGATGAGCACCCCCATTGCTTTGCCTATAAGCTGGAACCTTCTTTTTACTCCTGTAAAGCACCTGAGAGCCGAACTGATGCCGAGAAAATCTATCCCGGCCTCCAGCCCGCAGGCAACGGCAGCAAGAGAATTTTCCACATTGTGCCTTCCGGGAACATTCAGTTTAATTTCTCCGAGTAATTTACCCTTGTCATAGACCTCGAACTTGGAGCTGCCCTCCCCGGGGACGATATTCCTTGCAGTAAGCTGCGCATCCCTGTCAAGTCCGTAGGTTATTATTTTGGCCTCTGTTTCCGCTTCCGCAAGCAGTTTCCTGTTGTACTCGCTGTCGGTGCATATTATCAGCGTTCCGTCCGGAGGAAGAAGCGCGGTAAAGTCAAGAAAAGCCTTAAAAACAGCCTCTATCCCGCTGTAGTGGTCCAGATGGTCGGCTTCTATATTGGTCACCACTTCGACCCTGGGACGCAGTAACAAAAAGGACCCGTCGCTTTCGTCGGCCTCCGCTATAGAATACTGCCCTCCTCCAAGAGCAGCGTTGCCTCCCACATCGTTATTTTCCCCTCCAATGAGAAAAGTCGGCTTCTGTGCAGTGCGGTCAAAAACAAGAGAGACCATTGATGTTGTGGTCGTCTTGCCGTGCGTTCCCGCAATAGCAATAGGCACCTTGGACTGGCTCATGATCCAGGAAAGCATCTCTGCCCTTGGGACGGTCTGTATCTGTTTTGCCTGCGCTTCTTTTAATTCCGGGTTGTCTTTTGAGATGGCGGAAGAATAGACCACAAGGTCCGCCTCTCTCACATTGCTTTCTAAGTGGCCGAAAAAGATATGGGCGCCCATGTCCCTGAGTCTTATGGTGTTGGCATTCTCCTTAAGGTCCGAGCCGGACACTTTGTACCCCATCTCTATAAGGATCTTGGCAATGGCCCCGACCCCGCAGCCTCCGATGCCCATCAAGTGGACATTCTTTATCCTTCCCATATCAAAGGTCTTCAAGTATTAGCTCCGTTATCTTTTTTGCCGCGTCCTGCCTGTAGAACGAACCCGCCTCCCGCCCCATTTTTTTTAAAGCATTATCATCACCCATTAATTCTATTATCATATCTGATATTTTTTCTGCGCTTAAATTATCATCACGCGCCACAACGCATGCCCCTTTTTTCTCGAGGGCCCGCGCGTTCAGCTCCTGATGGCCTTCGGCTGAATAAGGGTACGGAATAAGAATGGACGGCAGTTTTTTGCAGGCAAGTTCGCTTATCATCGTGGCCCCTGCTCTGCTTATAACAAGGTCCGCCAGGGCAAGAGCATCCCATATATTATGAAGAAAAGGATGGCACTGATAGGAAATACTTCCCAAAGAAAGCCCTGACACGGCTTTTTTTACTCTGTCAAAGTCCGCCGCGCCGGTAATGTGCACCAGGTTATAATTGCCGCAAGAAAGAAATGGAAGCATTTTTATCACGAGCGAATTTATAGAGGCCGAGCCCTGGCTCCCGCCCGTAACCAGCAGAGTTTTTTTTGACCGGTCAAGGCCAAGGGCTTTTGCGGCGGTTTCTCTTGAAGATGTGTTAAGCTGCTCTCTTACGGGATTGCCCGTAAAGACAGTTCTGCCGCTCTTAAAATATTTGAGGCTTTCCTCAAAGGACACTGCCGTGATCCTTGCAAATCTTGATGAAGCCCTGATGCCCCTGCCGGGCAGCACATTCTGCTCGTGCAGGACCGCTCTTTTGCCCAGCAGGAAGGCCGCCAGGCAGGAAGGAAGGCTCATATAGCCCCCGGTAGAAAAAACGGCGTCGGGATCAAAGCGCTTCATCTCCGCAAAGATCTTGATGAATCCTGATATTATCGACAACAACGCCGGAAAATAGTCCAGCGGCCTGCCTTTTTGAAAACCCCGCAGAGGCACCCTTACTGTACGGTAAGGCTGGGCCTTTAGTATTATGTCTTCCACCTCTTTTGAAGAGGTCAGAAACAGCAGTTCAACCGATGGCAGTTCCTGCTGCAGCCGCTGTGCCACGGCAACGGCCGGGTAAATGTGCCCTCCTGTCCCTGCCGCACAGATAAGGACCTTCATCTTTTTTCTCCGCGGGATGGATCCAAGCACGAGATGTTCATTATCACGCCGACGCTGAACAGAGTAAAGATGAGGGAAGTGCCGCCGAAACTTATGAAGGGCAGCGGGATGCCGGTGGTCGGGACCAGCCCGGTCACCACTCCCATATTGATGACCACCTGGAGAAAGATAGAAGAAGCAAACCCGCAGGCAAGCAGATAAGCATATTTATCTTTGCAGTTTAAAGCTATCTGAAAGCATCTGAAGATAAGCGCGGTAAAGGCCGCGATCAGCACAAGTGCACCTATCAACCCGGCTTCTTCGCAGATGACCGCAAAAATGAAATCCGTGTGGGGCTGAGGGATATAAAAGAATTTTTGCCTGCCCAAGCCTATGCCCAGCCCGAACAGGCCTCCTGATCCGACCGCGATAAGCGACTGTATTATATGGTAGCCGATGCCTTTGGGATCGCTCCACGGGTCTCTAAAGGCAAGCAGCCTGGCCAGTCTGTAGGGCTCTATGATGCTCAGCACAAGTACGGTCCCGACAGAAAAAGCTGCCAGAACACCAAGATGCAGGAGACGCGCTCCGGCAAGAAGTAACATGAGGTAAGAGGAGCCAAAGATCACAAGCACGCTTCCAAGGTCCGGCTGTTTCATTATTAGGACGCATATCACAACGACCACCGCCAGTAGAGGAAAGAATCCCGAGAACAGGTCTTTTATCTTTTCCCCCTTGTTGGAAAGGGCGCTGGCAAGATAGACCACGATTGCGAACTTAACAAATTCGGACGGCTGGAACTGGACAAAGCCCAGGTCTATCCATCTGACAGCTCCTCCCACCGACTTGCCCAGAAAGGGAACAAAAAGGAGCAGCAGGGACAGGACACCGGCTGCCAGGATAAGTCCCGACCATCTTTTGTAAAGATTGTGGTCCAGCAGGGCCCCCACAGTAAGCGCGCCCAGGCCCAGAACCGTAAAGATCAGCTGTCTAGTAAGATAATAGAATTGGTTCCCGTATTTTATAGCCTCTGCTGCGCTTGCACTGAATACAGAAACAAGGCCGGCTGCCGTAAGGAACAGAGCCAGAAAAAGCAGATAGTAGTCGGGCCGGCGCCTTAAAGTTCTAGCCTTCACTTGCGTCTTCCATTCTTTTTACCGCTTCTTTGAACGCTCTTCCCCTGTGCTCATAATCGTCGAACATGTCAAAGCTGGCGCAGGCAGGAGACAGCAGAACCACATCTCCCGGCTGAGAAAGACTAAAGCCTTGTTTAACGGCCTCGTCAAGGGAAGAAGCCCTGCGGATAGTGTTAAAGCCTTCCTTAAGCAGTGCTTCTTCAAATCTGGAAGCTGCCTCCCCTATCAGGACCGCCGCCTTTGCCTCTGCCTTGATCAGGCGGCACATTTGCGCAAGGTCAACTCCTTTGTCCCTGCCGCCGAGTATGATCACTATGTTCTTTTTACCTGCCAGGGCCTTTAGAGCGGCCTGCGTCGAATCCGGATTTGTGGCCTTGGAATCATTTACGAATTCAACGCCGTTGATCACTCCGGCAGTTTCGATCCTGTGCTCCACTCCCGCAAATTCCATCAGGACCGAAGCAATGGCTTCTTTTGGAACATCAAGGGCAAGGCAGGCGCTTGAGGCGGCCAGGCAGTTCTCCAGATTATGCGAGCCCCTTAGTTTGATAGCGGAGACAGGACAGACCGCATCCACAAAATTGCCCCTGAGCCTGCATAGATAGCCCTCGTTAACAAAGGCCCCTTTTTCCGAGATAACCCCCTGGCCAAAAGGTATTTTTTGGCAGCGGGCTTGTTTTGCCAGCGCCTCAACAAGAGGATCTTTTGCATTGTAGACAAGAGCATCCTGCATGGTCTGGTTGGCAAAGATACGCCCTTTGGCTGCACTGTAATTTTCCATGGTTTTGTGCCTTGCAAGATGGTCCGGAGTAAGGTTCAGTATCACACTGACATGAGGCTTGAACTTGAGCACGGTTTCCAGCTGATAACTGCTTACTTCAGCAACAACAAAGTCGTACTTTGTGTCATCAACATTGATCAGGGGCTCTCCAATATTTCCCGCAACAGCAGCCTTGTATCCTGCTTTTTCCAGCATCCTGCCTATCAGTGTGGTGGTGGTGGTCTTCCCGTTGGTCCCGGTAACGGCGATCACGGGTTTTGTTAGGAATCCAAAGGCCAGTTCTATCTCGGAAATGACAGGTATGCCTTTTGCCGATGCGCCCTCGACGGCTGCATCATCCAGATGCACTCCCGGACTTACCACAATAAGATCGCAGCCGGACAAAAACTCTGGGGTGTGGCCTCCGGTCTCAAGAGGAACATTAAGCGTCCTCAAAAAGTCCGCTGTCCCTGCCGGGATCCCGTTCAACGGTTTGCTTTCCGAGGCACAGAGTTGCGCTCCCAGCCCCGAGAGTTTTTTTATGACGGCTAGCCCGCTTTTGCCGAGCCCGACCACACAGATCTTTTTGTTTGAGAGTTCTTCTATTTCCATTATCCTATCCTATGACCACCGCCAGGACAGCAAGTACAAATGACGCCAGCCAAAATCCGGCGACAGTTCTTTTTTCTCCGGCTCCTGACAGTTCAAAATGATGGTGCAGAGGGCTCATCCTTAAAAGCCTTTTCCCCGTAAGTTTAAAATATGCAACCTGGGCCATTACTGAAACGGTTTCTGCGACATAGACGCCTCCTATAAGGAGCAGCAGCAGCTCTTTATGCAATATGACCGCTGCCGCGCACAGGAGCGCTCCCAGCGCAAGAGAGCCGGTATCTCCCATAAAAATGCGCGCCGGATTGCGGTTAAAAACAAGAAAAGCGCCCAGGCTTGCGCTTATTGCAAAACAGAGCGCGGCAGTTTCGATATTGCCCTGCAACAGCGAGATCAGGGTCAGTGCACCAAAAGAAAAGATCAGGCAGCCGGCCAAAAGACCGTCGAGCCCGTCGGTAAGATTGGCCGCGTTAGAAAATCCAACGGTCAAAAATACGATAAAAGGCAGATAAAGCCAGGCATATCCAAGACCTATCGTTCTTAAAAGACCCTCTATCGAGGCTTCGTGCCCGAGGAATATCAGGTATGAGCCAAAAGCAAGAGCGGCAAAGATCTGAAGCCCCATTTTCTGCGAAGGGGACAGGCCGGCGTTCTTCCCATGGAGCAGACCAAGCAGATCGTCCAAAAAGCCTATCAGGCCGTAAGCAAGCATAAGAAGCAGCACAGCAGTAAATCTTGCGTCAAAATCGACAAAGATGAGACAGGCTGCTGCAGCAGAGATCACTATGGCAACGCCTCCCATGGTAGGAGTGCCGGCTTTTGAAAGGTGGCTCCTGGGACCTTCTTCCCTTATGCTCTGCCCCAGGCCAAGATGCCTGAACGCGGCTATCAGCGCATAGGTAAGCCCAAAGCACAGCACGAACGAAAATCCGCCAAGGAGGATAAAATATATCACAGATAGATTATAACAAAAAGCGTATTGCATATCTCGAACCTTATCACGAACACGCTTCGCGAATGATCTCAAACACTTCCCGCGAAAGGAGACCGCAAACAGCTCGAAATATCGCTAAAGAAAAGACTCTGCTAAGCACAAATCTTCTGCATTCGAGTATGTTCGAGGATTTCGCGCGCCTGATTTCGAGGAAGATCTTTCGCATTAATTCGTGTCCGGGTGTTAGAGATGTTGGGGCCTTCACTTACGACAATAAATGAAGGCCTCTGATGCATCAAAAGGGAACCTATATCTTGGCCGCGTAGGCCAGAGATATCTGGTTGTTGGTGTAAGTGCCTCCAACCGAGAACGAGTTATACGAAAACTCGCCCACTATCGCAGAGTCCTTCGACAGCAAAAGCTGCGTACCCACCAGCACCTCTATCCTTGAGCCGGTGGTCTTGGTCCCGCCCGGCAGACTGCCTGTATCAGCAGTGTAGCTGTGATATGCAGCTGCCCCGTAAGGGACCCATGGCACCATGATCTTGCTGATAACAGCCCCTGCTCCTATATCCCCGTACGGGAACGGCAGATTGAGGCCCAATGTTGACATCGTAGCAGTGCTAGCCTCATACCCTAGGATCCCCGCAACCGAGACAGGCGATCCCGCGGCTGACTCCTTAATGAACTGGTACTTTGTCAGGACCGCCATGGCTATGGCATTCCCTGTCGTACCTGCTGCTGGATTGGAATTTATGCCATACCCCAGCTTCCCGTAAAGGTCCCACTCTCCCGTAAGGCCGTATCCAAAAAAGCCTCCCACGCCATACAGGTTGGAGTTTGCCTGGCTGTTCATGTCATAGCGAGCTCCGGCCAGCCAGCCCATCTTCCCTGCTCCAAGCGTATTTGCCGGCATAAGAAGCTCGGCTCCCGCCAGAGAAGTAAGCGCAAAAACAATAGCAATCGATATCAATATTCTTTTCATTTGTTCACCCCCTTTTCTTGAGTGATTTTAGTCGAGGTTTGCGGTTTTGTCAAGAAGTTTTGGTTTGGTGATCATCCCCGAACCTAAAGGTTCGGCTCCGTGTTCGATTCCCAATGGAGCCGAC
>CAYUCV010000016.1:0-26393 GCA_964443545.1 uncultured bacterium | reverse complement strand
CTGGACCTACCGAGAGTCGAACTCGGGTCTCGGCGTTGCGAACGCCGCGTACTACCACTATACGATAGGCCCTTGTCCTGAGCGAACGAAGTGAGTCGAAGGACTTATTTCCAAACTCTCTTTTTTACCTTAACCTCAACCTCTTCCGTCGGATAAATGTCTTCCACGATCTCATCCGGATCGAACCAGAGCTTTATCTCGACCTCAGCTTCTTCGGGGGTCGCGGAGCAATGGACAACATTTTCGAAGATACCTTTTGAGGTTATCCTGCCGTACTGGCCCCTGATGCTGGAAGGATCGGCTTCTTCCGGATTGGTTATTCCCGCGAGTTTTCTGACCTTTCCTACGGCATCCTCTCCCGTGTAAACAAGCGCCATAACTCTTCTGTAAGGCTTTTCATAAACATCGCCGCAGATATAATCCACCACGTTCTTGAAAAAAGGCTGGTCTTTCAGATGCGCATAGTGTTTTTCAGCCAGTTGCCGGCTTACATGCATCACTTTGGCCCCCAGGATGCGCAGTTTGGTTTCTGACAGCCTGGAAAGAATGTTCCCAGTAAGTGATTTTTTTATGCCGTCCGGCTTGATGATGACCAGGGTCTTGGTGTTTGCCATTGTATCCCTTTCTTATTTGTCCTGAAGTATCGCGATACCGGGAAGAGTTTTTCCTTCCAAAAATTCCAGCGATGCCCCGCCTCCGGTAGAGATGTGGGTGATCTTATCAGCCACTCCTGCCTTGTCAACTGCCGCGGCACTGTCCCCTCCCCCGACTATCGTGACCGCCTTTGATTCCGCGAGAGCCTTTGCTATCTTGATCGTGCCCTTTGCGAACTTGGGGTTCTCAAAAATACCCAGAGGACCGTTCCAGACCACGGTACCGGCGCTCTTTACCGCGTCTTTAAAGAGCTTTATCGTATCGGGCCCTATATCAACCCCCATCATGTCGGCCGGGATCTGTCCTGCCGGCACTGTCTTTACCGGAGCATCGGTAGAAATGTCTGAGGTCACCACATCATCTACCGGGACCAGGAGTTTTAAGCCTTCCATCCCCTTGAGTTCGGCCCAGATAAGCTTGGCCTGGTCAAGGAACTTGACCTCCACCAGCGATTTGCCGATCTCTATCCCCTGGGCCTTCAAAAAGGTATAGATCATTCCTCCGCCTATGATGAGAACATCAACTTTTTTTGCCAGGTTCTTGATGACGCTTATCTTGGTGGACACTTTGGCCCCGCCTATTATGGCAACGAACGGCTTTTTGGGATTTGAAAGCGCTCCGCCGAGGAATTTTAGTTCCTTCTCTATAAGGAACCCGCAGACCCCGGGAAGCAGATGTGCAACTCCCTCTGTCGAAGCATGCGCTCTGTGTGCAGTGCCAAAAGCGTCATTAACATACACGTCAGCCAGCGTGGCAAGTTTTTTAGAAAAGTTCTCATCGTTGTCTTCTTCTTCTTTATAGAACCGCACATTCTCAAGAAGAGTCACATCGCCTTCGTTCATCTTTGCTATGGCATTCTCAACTTCTTCTCCTATACAGTCATCAAGCTTAAGCACCTTTTCCCCAAGGAGTTTGCTTAGCCTTTCGCCTACAGAGGTCAATCTTAGTTCTTCGGTAACACCTGCAGGCCTGCCCAGATGGGACACCAGGATGACCTTTGACCCCTTTTCTATAAGATACTTTATGGTGGGAAGGGCCGCGCTTATCCTTAGGTCGTCAGTTATCTGACCGGTCTTTTTGTCTCTGGGAACATTAAAATCAACGCGGACAAGGACCCTTTTTCCCTTTAACTGCGAAGGACTCAAGTCGCTGATGCATTTTTTCATGTCTGCCTCCTTTTGCTTGTTTCACCCTATGCAAAAGACACCAAGCCCCCCTTTAAACGGGGGGCGGTATTGGTTATTAAAGAGACTTTCCGACGGTCTTTGTAAGGTCCACCATCCTGCACGAAAAGCCCCATTCATTGTCATACCAGGAAAGAACCTTGACAAGGTTGCCTTCCATGACCATTGTCGATTGCGCATCAATGATGGATGAGAGCGGGCAGCCCCTGTAGTCTATAGAAACGAGGGGTTCATCGGAATATCCCAGGATCCCTTTTAATTTTCCCTCGGCTGCTTTTTTGAAAGCGTTGTTCACTTCTTCAACCGTCACGGTCTTTTCAAGCTCGGCAACAAGATCTACCACCGAAACATCCGGGGTCGGCACCCTTAGCGAAAAGCCGTTAAGTTTTCCTTTTAATTCCGGAAGAACAAGTCCTACCGCTTTGGCAGCGCCTGTGGTGGTAGGGATCATAGAAACTGCCGCGGCCCTTGCTCTCCTTAAGTCCTTGTGAGGAAGATCAAGTATCCTCTGGTCATTTGTATAGGAATGGATCGTGTTCATCAGTCCTCTTTTGACCTTAAAGTTCTCGTGAAGGACCTTTGTAAAAGGAGCAAGACAATTGGTAGTACACGAGGCGTTGGAAATGATATTGTGTTTTTTGGGATTGTATCTATCATCATTTACGCCAAGTACGATGGTGATGTCTTCCTCTTTGGCCGGGGCCGAGATCAGCACCTTTTTGGCTCCTCCCGAAGTCATGTGGACCTGTGCTTTTTCCCTGGCCGTAAAAATACCCGTTGATTCGATCACGATATCAACGCCCATGTCTTTCCATTTCAAATTCGCCGGATCTTTTTCGGAAAGGACCTTAACTTCATGACCGTCGATCATGATCGAATTGCCCTGGACTTTGACATCCCCCTGGTAGATCCCGTGGACGGAATCGTATTTAAACAGATGCGCCAGCGTCTTTGCATCCGTCAAATCGTTTACCGCGACCCATTCTATCGAACTCTCCCCTTTTGCCGCCCTTATAATATTCCTCCCGATCCTCCCGAACCCGTTGATCCCGACTTTAACCGCCATCATGGTCTCCTTTCATTCTTTTAAGTTTTGCGGCAAGCCCATTATAACATACGGAACTGAACCTTTTCAGCGGCAGCGACCTGCCGGCGGCAAGCAATCCCGTCATCACAAGGAGAGCCGCCGCCAGAGCGCCCAGCAGCTCTGCCCCCTTAAGCGCATATCCTTCCGCAACAAGCAATTTTGTTCTTCCCAAAACTTTTTGTGTTTCTGCTTCCATTATCCTTACCAGATGGGTCCCTCTGCCCGCCGTATCCCCGTATTCGCTTTTGCCGTTCCACTCAACCTGATTAAAACCTCTGGCCCCTCCGGTCTTGCCGGCCTTGTATTCCTTTTTTGCCAGAAGCCTCCCGCCGGGGCCGAAAATATAGACAAAAACATCCGAGTCCTTTTCCAGCACATAAGATATCATGGCGCTGCCCCTTCCCGGATCAAAAGGGTCCGGACTTACAATAACACCTTCTTGGCAAAGCGCCTTTGCCGAAAACACAATGATAGCGGCTGTTATTGCGACAACTGTTCTTTTCACGGCAATATAAATATAGCATAATTCCGGCCCGAACTGATACAATTGTGAGCGTACATGAACAGGACCACACAGATCGCCGCCGCTGTTTTTCTTGCCGCTGCCGCGGTGCTGGGGCTTTTGTATCTTATCCTTCCGGACATAGACCTAATGGGAGACAAAAGAGAGGAAAAGGTGCTCGAGATCTACGGCACAAGGGCCGTGGGCTGGTCGCAGGGGAAAAAGACCTTTGCGCTTACCTCCTCATACGGCTGGGCCAACCGCTTTCAGGACAAGGCCAGTTTTGAAGAAGTTAAGGACGGCTCCGTATTTCAGGACAACAAGGTCGTGATCAAGAACATTAAGACGGGTAGGGTCGATGTGAACACTTCGCTCAAAGAGACCTCCGCCTTTGGAGGCCCGGGCTCTGCAAAAAGGGCCTCTGCCCTTGTGGACCTTAAGGGCAAAAGGGACTATTCTCTGTTCTCGTTCGATCATATGAGGTACGATCACAAGACCGACAGGGCCTCCTTTTTTGGCAGCCCGATGATATCGGACAAGGACTTTACTCTCTCCTGCACAACACTGGAAGTCTTTTATCCGGAAAAGAGGTCCCGGCTCATGGGAAACATCCTGATGCGGACAAAAGGCAAACAAAAGGAAAAAACGACCGTGCGCTCCGGCGCAGCCGAGGCTTTTAACGAAACTGACAACATCAGTTTTTTTGAAAGTGTCTCTGTCCTGCAAAAAGACAAGACAGCTTTCTGCGACCTGATGACATACGACACTTCCGGTGACAGGATGGTCCTGACCGGGCATACAAAGGTCTTCTTTAAGAGCGCGCCGCTCATAAAAAAAGAAAGGCTCAAAAGCATCAGGGACCCCGAAACAAAAAGAACGCTTGAGAACCAGACAGAGCTCACATGCTCCTCCTTTGACCTGTCGCTAAAAAGCGGCAACGCTGTTGCCATGGGTAATGTTACCGTGACCCAAAAGGGGCAGCAGGCAAAGTCGGACGCGGCGCTCTATAACGAGGAAAGCGAGACCATATCGCTCAGCGGCAGAGTTCATCTTAAGCGCGGGGACGAGTGGCTCAAGACAAAAAAGGTCGTGGTCCATCTTAAGGCCGAGAGGTTCGAGGCCGAGGGCGATGTGGAAACACTTTTCAAACTTAAGAAATGATCAGAAGAAAAGTTTGACCCTGCGCATGGAAATGCTCTGAAGCACGCCTATCGAGGCCAGGTTCATAATAAGCGAGGTCCCTCCAAAACTCACCAGCGGCAGAGGAATTCCTACAACGGGAGCCATTCCCAGCGTCATGCCGATGTTGACAAATACATGGAACAGGTACATCGAAGCTATCCCCACTGCAACGAGCGAGCCAAAGAGGTCCTTTGACCCCAGGGCAATAGCAAGCGCCCTCCAGATGATAGTTAGAAAAAGAAGGAGCACCAGCATTGTGCCTATGAGCCCGAACTCCTCGCCCACAGCCGAAAAAATGAAGTCGGTCCACTGTTGTGGAATAAACTGCAACTGTGTCTGAGTGCCTCTCAGGAATCCGGCGCCTAAAAACCCTCCGGAACCTATTGCTATCTGCGATTGAATGGTGTGATATCCCGCGCCAAACGGGTCCGCCCCGGGGTTAAGAAAAGACAGGAACCTTTCTTTCTGGTAGCCCTTGAGCATATTCCACAGCTGCGGCAGAAGAAGCCCTGCCGCAAGGCTTGTGCCAAAAACTGAGGCGCTTTCCCAGAGCCCGGGCTTGAGCGCCCACAGGAGCCCGCAGAGCGCAATAAGATAAACGGCCCACAGGACGGGATGAAAGCAAAAGACAATGCTAAACAAAGGCGCTATCAGAGCAAGAACAACGACAAGGGACGGGGCTCCGGTCAGCGCCATGCCGTAGGTTATCACCATCAGGACAAGGGAAGTGCCAAGGTCCGGCTGCTTAAAGATGAGAAGGAACGGGACCCCTATCAAAATACCCAGCAGGAGCAGATCGGAAAGGGTCTTTAATCCTCCTCTTACGCTGATGAACCTTCCAACCGCAAAGATCATTACCAGTTTGGCTATCTCAGAAGGCTGAAGGGAGAAAAAGCCTATCCCTATCCATCTTTGAGCCCCGTAGGTTTGCGACCCTGCAAAATCTACAGCAGCCAGCAAAAGAAGCATCCCTCCATAGAACCAGAGCCAGGTGTTCTCAAAGTGCGAATAGTCCAGATAGGAAAAAAGCAGCAGCGCCGCAAGACCCAGCAGAAAAGAGACCAGGTGCCGCTCAACGAACATTAACGGATTGGGCTTGGCATCTTCAAAAACCGTGCTTTTTTTTGAGAGCATCGAGAAAGTTGAGGAATAAATTGCCAAAAAACCGATAATTACAAGGAGCGCCGCGCAGATCCACAGTGCGGTGTCGGAGTTCCTGAGCAGACGCAGATTTATCACGCTAGGCCTCCAGCGCCCTTAACAGGGCCTTAGCCTTGTTGCAGCTCTCCTCATATTCTCTTGAAGGGGAAGAATCAAGAACGATCCCCCCTCCAGCCTGAACATAAGCGGTCTTATCTTTTACCAGGATCGTCCTGATAGTAATGCAGGTGTCAAGGTCGCCGTAAAAATCAAAATACCCCACCGCTCCCGCGTACGGCCCGCGTTTTGTGTTTTCCAGCTCGTCAATTATCTCCATAGCCCTTATCTTTGGAGCGCCGGACACGGTCCCGGCGGGGAACGCGGCCTTAAAAAGGTCAAAAGCGTCTTTTCCTTTTTCAAGCGTTCCTTCGACATTCGAAACAATATGCATGACATGGGAATATTTTTCAACATCCATTAAGCGGGTGGCTTTTACGCTCCCCTTTTCACACACTTTCCCAAGGTCGTTCCTTGCCAGGTCCACCAGCATTATATGCTCCGCTTTTTCTTTTTCATCGCTCAAGAGCTCTTTTTCAAGCGCGCGGTCTTCATCTTCACTGCCGCCTCTTTTGCGGGTGCCGGCGATAGGACGGACAGTGGACTTTGTTCCTTCCAGTCTTACCATGACCTCGGGCGAGGACCCGATAAGCTTTACATCGTCAAACTTCAGATAGTACATGTACGGCGAGGGATTAATCGTGCGCAGGATCCTGTAGACCGTAAAAGCCTCTCTTTTAAGCGGCGCCGTAAACCTTTGGGACGGGACCGCCTGTATGATATCCCCTGCCTTGATATACTCTTTTGCTTTTACTACATTGCTTTCAAATTCAGCCTTGGTAAAGTTGGAGGACAGGCGGATATCAGGCGGCTCATCCGGGAGTTCAAGCTGCTTTAACTTTACCGGCGCCTTAAGCCTGCGGATGATATTTTCGATCTTTTTTACGGCCAGGTCATACGAGCGGGAAGGGTCGTCCTTTATCCTGGCATTTGATATCACATTTATCATGTGTTTGACATGATCAAAAGCGATGATGGTGTCAGTGAACAGGAACTGAATGTCGGCAAGGCCAAGATCATCCGGATTCTTGTCCGGTATTTTTTCGATAAACCTTACGGCATCGTAGGCGATATATCCCACCGCTCCGCCGTGGAACCGGGGAAGTCCTTCGACTTTCATGGGGCGGTGTTCTTTCATCAGCCTTTTCAGGACTTCAAAAGGATCTCCTTTTAACACTTCGGTCCTCTTTTTTTTATCAAAAGCAGTGATCCCGATCTCGTCATTCTTGCTTTGAAAGAGCATGTACGGCTCACAGCCAAGGAAGGAATAGCGGCCCACATTCTGCCCTCCTTCGACGCTTTCAAGGAGGAACGAATATCTTCCTTCTATCTTGGCAAATGCGGACACGGGGGTTTCCATGTCGGCCAGTATGGTGCGGCAGACCGGGATCAGGTTCCCCTTTTTGGACAGCCTAAGGAATTCTTTTTTATCTGGATAGTACATCTTTTAATAATTTTACCGCGGTCGCGATCAAAAATATACCGAAGATCATTTTAAGGTCCCTTGAGCAAAAAGAGCAGGCAAGCGCAGAGCCCAGGAAGGCCCCGACAACCGAACCAAGGATAAGGTACAGCGCTTTTTGAAGGTCCACCTGATCTCTCATATAGTAGGCGTAAGCGCCCATAAAAGCCGTCGGGATGATAACGGCAAGGGACACTCCCTGAGCAAGGTGCTGCGAAGCGCCAAGAATAAAGACAGCCGCGGGTATCAGGATGGTGCCCCCTCCCACTCCCAGAAGCCCGCTAAAGACCCCTGTAAGCAGCCCCGCCGCTATAACCAGCAGTAGTGTTGCTGCACTCATAAGAACATCTTTATCCCCACCGCGATCATAAAGACCGCATAAATTATCTTGAGCGAACGCTCCGAAAGCTTTCCCGCCCAAAAGCTGCCCAGATAGGCTCCGGCAAAACTCCCGATAGAGAGCCAGATAACATAATGCAGATCAATATGCCCGGCCCGTCCGTAATACATTGCACCAACTGCCGCCGTGGGTATAATGACCGCAAGGGAGGTCCCCTGCGCCCTGTGCTGTGTCATGGACAAAAAATACACCATGGCAGGCACCATTATGATGCCCCCTCCTATGCCGACGAGCCCGCTGAGGAACCCGGCAGCCAGCCCTATTGCCGCTGTCTTGAGCTTAATATCGCTTCTCCCAGTATCAGGTCTTCTTTAGTAGTTATTTTAATATTTTCGTAGGAGCCGTTTATCATCTTCACTTTTTCCCCGAGCCTCTCCACCAATCTTGCGTCATCGGTTGCAGTTATTCCGAGTTTTTCAGCCCGCTCATAAGCTTCCTTTATTAGAGAGGCCTCAAACACCTGCGGGGTCTGTACCTGCCAGAGCAGGTCGCGGTCAAGAGTATTGGATACCAGCCTTTCGTCATTTACCAGTTTGATGGTGTCCTTGACAGGCATCCCCACTATCACCGCTCTGTGCGCCCTGGTCTCGCTGACCGCATCCAGTATCATTTCCCTTGAAACGAACGGCCGCGCGCCGTCGTGGATCATAATGATGTCGGCATCCGAAGAAACAACTTTTAGTCCGTTATACACGGAGGCCTGTCTTGTGGCTCCTCCCTGGATTATGTGCCGGACCTTTTTGAGGCCAGCCCTTTCTGTCAGCTCTTTTGCCTTCTGTATCTCATCAAGCGGCACAGGAAGGATTATCTCATTTATTATGTCGCAGTTGTCAAAAACAGAAAGCGTCAAAAGCAGTATAGGAAATCCTCCCAGCTCCAGAAAAAGCTTTCCATCTTCGGTTTTCATTCGCTTGCCGGAGCCGCCTGCAGCTATTATGGCCGATGTCTTCATTTTGGCGCCTTTGTCAGTATTTCGTGCCCGTTCTTATTGACCAACACCATGTCTTCTATCCTTATACCGAACTTATTCTTAAAATATAAACCCGGTTCGATCGTGATAACCTGGCCGGATCTTAATCGCACGGGCAGGCAACCGCCTGCCCCTATCGATGATATCCTGGGCTGCTCGTGGACTTTCTTTCCTATCCCGTGCCCCGTGCTGTGCGTAAAATACTTTTCCATACCGTATCTCTTAAATTCTTTACGGACGGCCTTGTCTATCTTTGAGACCGGGATGCCGGGACCGACCAGCCTGAAGGCTTTTGACTGCGCGGCCTTAACAATATTGTATATCTTTTTCAAACGGCCGGGCGCTGCCGACACCGCCAGGGGGCAGAGCGCTCTTGTCCCTGCAAAGAACATACGGGTGATATCAGAGCAATAGCCGTCATAATGGACCCCGATATCGATCATCACAATATCATTCTTGCGGATAGCCTTTTTTGTGGCATAGCCGTGGGGCATGGCAGACCTTTTGCCTGAGGCAACGATTATCCTGAACGATTCTCGGTGCCCTCCCCTTTTTTTGATATGCTTTTTAATTTCCAGCGCGGCCCTTTGCTCCGTCATCCCCCGCTTTATTATATCCGGGATCAACATGATGACCTCATCGGCAATGCGGGCGGCGGTCCTTATCCTTGGAAGCTTTTTATAGGGCATGGGCCTTATTTCAAAATTGCCGCGGCCGCTCTAAGGCCAAGAAGATAGCTGTCGGCGCCAAAACCTGTTATCTGCCCGGCACAAACAGGCGCTATGACCGACTTTTGCCGAAATTCTTCCCTGCTGTAGATATTGGAGAGATGCACTTCTACCGCCGGCAGTTTAACCGCAGAGATGGCGTCTCTTATTGCCACGCTGTAATGAGTGTATCCGCCGGGATTAATAATGACGGCCGAAAAGCTGTTCTTGGCTTTTTGAATGGCGTTCACTATTTCCCCCTCCACATTGCTCTGGAAGGTCTCTATTTCAACACCCAACTCCGAGGCCAGTTTGGTCAGGTCAGAATTGATCTTGTCCATCGTAACGGTACCGTACTGGTCTACCTCGCGCTCCCCCAGGAGGTTCAGGTTGGGCCCGTGTATAACAAGTATCTTTTTCATTGGTTTCTCCTTATGATGATATAAATATATCACAAATCCCCAAAAAACGCTTTCATTCTGAGATCAGCCCCGGTTTTTGGCGATAAGTTATATAGAGGGGGATACAGCATGACAAGCACGACACAAATAAGGGGCTATATCGACACACTGTCTAATGCAGCAAAGTACCTGCCGATAGCCAAACCGTTCCACAAATTAAGCAATCCCACCAGGCTTGCCATCATAGGGGCTATGGGCTGTATAGGAAACACAGTTGATCATCTGCCATTACCAACGCCCTTATAACAGCCGGGAGAGTTATCCAACTGGTAAAGGAACTCAAACAGTTCATCCCGCCTGCTTTTTGCACCGGCAAAGCCACTCATTATTCTGCGGCCCGCGGGTCTGAGACAGCCAGCGGCGAGGGATATGATCCCGACATACTTGCCGCCGCCTACAACGGCACTGCCGGAAAGGAACTTCCCTGCGGCAGTATCGTAAGAGTAACCAACCGGGCCAACGGTAAAAGCGTTGAAGTAAGGATAAACGACCACGGCCCCTGGATAAAGCAAAACGGAAGGAATGTCCCCTATCCCGAAGGCGGACGCAGGATAGACCTGACCCCGACAGCTTTTGCAATGGTAGCGGACCCTGAAACAGGAGTTATAGATGTAAGGATAGAAGTGGTGCGGCTTGGCAGCGGCAGATCCTTCTGATATCAGGCAGAGCTATATCTAAGGCGCCTTGGGAACAGGAGCAAAATAGTACATTTTGCTCTCCCCTTTAATGTTCAATTCCAAAGCAAGGGGATATTCCAGCTTGAACCCGTGGTAAAAGGCCAGAAAACCCTTTCTTGAACTGTTGGCATAGACCGGCCTGAACTCAAAGTAATTCTCTATTATGTTTTGCAGGCTTGCCCCCAGATAAGAACTTGAAGGCAGACTGATCAGAGAATCAACTGCGGATACCGCGCCCTGGATCGAAGGGCTGGAAAGGCTGAACCCTTTTGGGTCTATCAACTTCTTTTCTATCTGATAAAGGTCATCTTTGGTAATTAGCTTAATAGGTAAAAGGTCCCTGCCGTCATAAAGTTTAAGGCTGTATTGCTCCGGCTCAATATCCTTTCCTGTTTTGTTCTTTATCTCAAGCCCGAGAGCAAGCAGCTCTTTGTAGCCGAATACTGCAAAGGAAGCGTCATGATCCTTGCTTTCGATCACAAAATACTGCTCTCCGTGCTTTGCTATCTGCTTAAGGCCCTTAGGCTGAAAAACATAATAGCGGTCAATATCTATTGTTTTAGGCAGGCCTCTGTCGCAGCCGGTCAAAGTCAGAGCGGCCATCATGCCTGCTGCCACAGCTACCAGAGCGATTATCCTTTTCATTTTTACCTCCCGGACAGTTTCACCAAGATTATAGAACAACCTGCATATTTTGGCAAGAAATCCCAGCCACAGCCTGAAATCAAGACTAAAAACTGACGATAATTTGTCGGAGGTATTTTTATGCGCATTGTCCCTTCGGCACAGACAAGATTTACTATCGCCAACAGGCTGTCTTCGGTAGCGGGACACCTGTCAGGCGCAGCAAACCGGTTTGGGCTTATGCGGCCAAATGTGTATGAACACGACCTTGGGCAGTGGAGACACTTTTATCGCAACGGGGCCACAAGGCTTGCCGGACTGCTTTGCCAGGAAGCAGCAGAGAGATCGGTCACTGCTGTACTTTATGTCATGGCTGCCTGCGGTATCAAGGGACATTACAAAGCCAAAAGTGACCTATGAACTTCTCAATGGTACAGACAAAAAGTTCGAGCTGCAACTGCCTGAGCAGAACGCCTGTCCTTTTGTCTGCCAGGCGGACGAGGAAGGTTATTTCCCCGGGCACGAAACAGACATAGCCCTTTTCTCTTTTACAAGGCCCCAGATAACTCTTGAATACGCCCTGCTCCACATCCCCATACCCCTGCATGTAAAGATTGGCGGAAAAGTGATTATGGTAGGCGATTTTGTTAAGAGTTCCTATCTTGACGCATCTGCAAGAAGAAAACTTGCAGTAAGGGCTGTGGTCCATAACCCGTGGGAAAGCGGACTAGAAACCCTGGACGAAACTTTCTTTATAGGGGACCTTTCGACCTTTATGAGCGGGGTCTTATACGGCGATCCTTACTCCCTCATCTCAGTATTTCCCACTATCGGAGAATAAAAAAAACCCCCCGGTTTCCCGGGGGGCTGTAACGCTTATTCGAGGCTTTATCAGAACGCGTAGCTGTAGCCGATCTTAAGGTCTAACCCTTTAAGAGCTGCCGCAGTGTCAGCATACTTCAAAGCTCCGTAGCCGAGCTCGGCGTTGATGATACCGAAGTCAGGTACATTGTAGTTGGCGCCGAGATATGCCTCTGCACCCCACTTCCCTGTTCTTCCGGCATTCACCTTCACCGGCAGCAGATATGCAGCGCCTACATAGTAGGACAGCGGCATTCCCAAAGCTGACAGATAGTCTGTGATGTCATAAAGGCCGCCCAGCTTTAAGCTGATAGCCTTCACGTCATCAGACCCTGTCGGGTTGGTGCCTGCAACATAGTTGCCGCCCACCCTTACTTTGAGGCCTTTTGCTCCAATGCCTGCCAGATCGTAGTCGAGGTTGCCCGCAACTCCGAAAAGCCCTGCATCAAGCCCTGCGTTAACACCGAGGGTCATCCCCATTCCTTCAGCTGCCGGTGCCGCCTTAGCGGGTGCCGGTGCAGCCGGAGCCGGTGCTGCCGCAGCAGCTTTTTCTGCTTCCATCTTTGCTTTCAGCGCTTCCCATCTGCGCAACGTTCCCTGCTTTTCCGCCTGCATCTGTTTCATCTTGACGGTATTGCCTTCTTTCCTGAACTTGATGATCTTTGCATCAACAACTTTCAGGTAGTCCCTTACCGCCTGCTTTTCCTCTTCGAGAGTTCTTGCAAACGATGAAGCGGCAACTGTTGCGACAAAAGCGATAGCCAAAAGCATTGCTATTGTCTTTTTCATTTTGTGGTTCTTCCGGTTTTTAGAGTTTCGGTTTCCCGGGTTTTCTATTCCGGAGTATCCTAGTTTCCTCCGCAAACACTGCCCGTTCTTCCGCGTTCTGATGGTAACCGGTCGTTGTTTCACCACCTTTCAAGTCCATCAAAACTCCCTTAATCATAACCTCTCCCCCCGTTTTTGTCAATACCCATTTTTGTCCTTGCCATTTTCATGCAATATATTATATTATTGAGGCATGAGCCCCTTTTCCATGTTCAAAAAGCAGACAAAGCATCCTTACTACGAGGAAGAGCGCAACATATATGTAGGGAACCTAAATCTGGAGGGTGACCAGTTAAAAGACCTGCATCATCTTAAGGGCATTTTTAAACGCATTCTTCACAAGAGAATAGACCGGTTCTGCCCGGACAATAAGCGGGTTATTACCAGATTCCTCGAGATAGGAGACCCCTCCCATCTGCGCTCGGTCATAAAAAGAGCTGTGGAGCTTGACAAGGAAGAGACCCTAAAAAGGACCGCCGAGGTCATAAAAGAATTCTCGAAAAGGCACCACAACTTCGAAGAGATCCTTATGAAAAACTATCTGAGAGTGGAGGGGATAGCCGCCTCTTTAGGCCACTTTCTGTACAGGGAAAAGAAACTCTTCATCGGTTCCCTTTTTACGCTGGAATACTCGCATGAATCCACCAGCCTCTTTAATCCCTCCATTGTCCTGTATCCCAAACAGAACGACCTTAAAGAAGGCCAGCTGAGGGTTGTCTTCTGCTTCAGGGCCACAGGAGAAGGACATATATCCTCCATAGTTTTCAGGAGCGCGGTGATAGAAAGCAACAACGACATCTATCTTGAACCCGTGAGCCGCTTTGCCGCGACCCCGGATGTTATTATGGACCCCAGCTATGATAAGGGCAACTTTATTGAAAAGCTCAGGGACCTTGATTCCTATGACGATGCCGCGGCTTCGGTCATGGGGCAGCTGGGAAACACTTTTACCTACAGCGAGCTCATCAAAGAACTGAGCGATCCAAAATCCCGGCTCAAATGGCTGGCAGACTGCAACTACGAAGTCCACTTTCCTGCCGACAGGCTGATCTCGGAAAGGGTAGTCTTCCCCGTATCTCCCACCGAAAGCAACGGGATGGAGGACGCCAGGTTTGTTCGTTTTAGAAAAGATGACGGCACTTATACTTACTACGCGACCTATACCGCTTACAACGGCTCGGCCATCCTGCCGGAGCTGCTGGAGACAAAGGATTTTCATCATTTCAAGATGGCAACCCTCAACGGAAAATTTGCAAGGGACAAGGGCATGGCGCTTTTCCCCAGAAAAGTGAACGGAAGGTATCTGATGGTATCCCGCGCCGACGGACAGAACCTTTTTCTTATGTATTCGGACGATCTGTATTTCTGGAACGAAGCCGTCAAACTGCAGGAGCCGCGGTATGTGTGGGAAATGGTAAAGATAGGCAACTGCGGCTCTCCCATCGAGACAAAAGAAGGCTGGCTGCTTTTGACCCACGGGATAGGCCCCATGCGCAAATACTGTATAGGAGTGGAACTGCTGGACCTGAACGACCCTTCCCGGGTAATAGCAAAACTTGAGGAGCCGCTGATAAGCCCCACGGAGGAAGGCAGGGACGGTTATGTCCCAAATGTGGTATACAGCTGCGGCTCTATCCTGGTAAGGGATAAACTGATAATACCCTATGCTTCGTCAGACTCTGTCTCAAGCATCGCTGTTATCGGGGTAAAGGAGCTTTTGGACCGGCTGCTGCGGCGCTGATCACTCCAGGTCTTCTATCTCGTGCTCTTCCATCATAGCAAGCAAAGCCAGAAGAAATGATATCGTGCTTTCCGCCCCCTGGTTCATGCTGGCCCCGCCCTTTATCAACCCGTCGGAGCAGCCTTTAGAAGAGATATCGTACATAGGAATACCCAGGTCGTTTTCTCCCAGGAACCAGTCAAAGGCGATCTTCATTTTTTTAAGATACTCCGTATTGTAAGTGGTCCTGTAGGCGGACTGGAAAGCCATCACCATGGCGGCCACATCTATGGGCTGCTGGTCAAACTGCGCCTTTTTGCCGCCTTTTCGATACCAGCCGTCGTTTCCGACAACAGAAAGCATGCCGTTAACAAAGGTGGTTTTTTCCAGAAAAGCTGTCGAGGCCTGCGCCGCGGCAAGCAATTTTTCGTCACGCAGTATCCCGTAGGCGTTAAAAAGAGCCATCGGCAGAACCGCGTTGTCGTAGCAGAGTATGTCCTCGAACCAGTCCCAGCCGGGGCGGCTGTGTTTTTGATAGGCTTCCTCCAGCTCTGCGGCGATCTTCTTTAAAAGCGCGTAGGCCTGCTCATCAGAATTAAAGGTCCTAAGATAGCAGGAAAGCCCGAGAGCCGCAAAGGCTTTTCCCCTCAGATTAAGCCCAGGTATTATATTAAAAGATTTTCTTATCATCTCGGCGGCAAAAGTCCTGTAGGCCTCGTCCCGGTTCCTCCACAGCAAAAAACCCAGCGCCCAAACCGCCCTGCCGTTGGAATCGTCGGAGCCTTTTTCTTCGAGCAGGTCCCTTCTGTAATCCATGAAATTGGCAAAGGAGCCGTCCTGTTTTTGCATGTACTTCAAAAATCCGCAGAAGACCGGCAAAAGCTCCTGCGCGGCCTCGTCCTTGAGCAGAAAGATGGCCCAGGCGGCAAGCATCACGGCCCTTGCGTTGTCGTCAAGGCAGTAGCCGGTGCTTCTGTCCGGTATCAGGTATTTCGCGTGCTGGATAATGCCGGTGTCATCGGTCAGCCTCTTGATGTGCGACAGGTCAAACTCCGGAAGCCCCATCGTGGAAGTTGATTTGGGGTAATGCAGATACACAGCTTTCTTTTCCCCCGACACCTTTGACAGCAGTTCTGCGTATCTGGAGGAAACTTTTTTCCAGGTCATCTGCCTGCCGAATTCATAGGTCCTTGCCTGAAGCTCTTTTAATTTTTTCTCATCCTTAAGCAGCCCCATCAGCAGCTGTGAAAGCTTTTCGCTGTCGTTAAAATCAAAAAGCAGCCCCCTGTTGTCGCAGAGCATTTCTTCCGCATACCAGTAAGGGGTGGAAAGGATCGCGTTGCCCGCCCCTATCGCGTAAGAAAGGGTTCCGCTCACCACCTGAGCCCTGTTCATGTACGGCGTAATATAAATGTCGGAGGCGATCAGCCACTCATAAAGCTCTTCCAGCTTTACGAACCTGTCATCAAAGATCACATGCGGCCTTAAATTGAGTTTGCCGACAAGTTTGACAAGGCTTTCCCGATACCTTTCCCCGTGGTCCCTGCGAACGTGCGGGTGGGTCCTGCCCAGCACTACATAGGTCAGGTCGGGGAACTCCTTTACCACCGGCGGCAGGGCCTTTATGACGGCCTCTATCCCCTTGTTTGGCGAAAGCAGCCCAAAGGTCAGGATCATTTTTCTGCCTTCCAGCTTAAAGCGCTTTTTGTAATGAGAAGAATCCAGAGAAGTAAAATCGGGCGTGCCGTGAAATATCATCTCTATCTTTTCGGCAGGGGCCCCGTACACTTCTTTAAGCAGTTCTATGCTCTTTTTGCTCATGACCACGACCTTGTTGGAGCGCTGGATGAGTTCGGACATTATCCTCTTCTGGTTGGCATTGGGCGTTTGAAGAACAGTGTGAAAGGTCGTGACCAAGGGCACCGTCAGTTTGGACAAAAGTGAAAGGATGTAGATGCCGTCCCAGCCGCCATAGATACCAAACTCATGCTGCAGGCACACCACCTGGGCATTGCTAGTGTTAATAATATTGGCGGCCTCGATATAATCTTTTTGCCTGTTCTGGTTAACGGAAAAGATGACCTCTTTTGGATATTCATAAAGCTTTCCTTCGTCGTTGACCGCAATGGTAAAAATGCTTGACCTGTCAGAGAGCCGGCCTGTCACCGCCCTGCAAAGATCGCTCGTAAAAGTGGCGATGCCGCAAACCCTGGGAAGATAATTCCCGATAAAAGCAACATTGAGGTCTTTTTTGCGCTTGAACATCTTTAGAATGCCGTCCCAACCCCGAGTTTTAAGGCAACACCTTTGAGAGCCGGCATTCCTTCGGAGTATTTGATCCCCGAATAGCCCGCCTGTATATTGAAGGTTGCAACATCCGCAAATACATAGTTTAGCCCAACATACCCTTCTATCCCCCATTTGCCGGCGGAGGCATCGTTGACCTTGACCGGGAACAGATAGGCTCCGCCTATATAATATGAAAGCTTTTGCTGGGGAGCCACAAAGATATCGGTCAGGTTCACAAGTGCGCCGAGCTTTAGGTTTATCACCTTTACCGGAGCCTGCGCCGGGGTTTGGTCGGCTCCGCTGGCAAAGCCGATGCCCGTCCTTATCCTTACTCCGGTGGCCCCGAGGTTTGTTATGTCATAGTCCAGGTCAGCGGATATCCCCGGTATGCCCGCGTCGTAACCTGCATTTAGGCCCAGCAGCATCCCTGATCCTTCCCGGACTTTTACTTTTTGTTTTACGGGAGCAGCAGGCTCTGCTATAGCAGGCGCCGCTTCAGTTGTCACCACAGGAGAAGGAGCTGCCGCGGGAGCAGGAACCGGAACAGGTAGAGGAGAGGGCTTAACGATCTGTTTAACCGTTTTTTTTGCCGCGGGCTTTTTCTTGGCAGGGGCGGCGTCAGCAAAACTAAGCAGAGCAAAAGAAAGCGCAAGGATAAGAAGCGAGCCGAAGACTTTTTTCATTTTTACCTCCGTAAAGCTGTATCAAGATAGATTTTACTCTTAACGGAGCAGTTTGTAAAGGATTTCAGACCCCCATAAAACGGCCAACCCTAGCTCAAACCTTGGCGGTTAATGCAGCGTTTGTGCTATAATTTTCTATATTCCCCTGTAGCCCCTCGACTCGCGCTTCGACAGGCTCAGCGCTCGCTCGGGGCTTAGAGGATAATTGTTTGGGAGTGGTGATCCCCTGTAGCTCAATCGGTAGAGCACCTGACTGTTAATCAGGTTGTTGCTGGTTCGAGTCCAGCCGGGGGAGGACTTCGACTCGGTCGCTTACGCGACCTCGCTCAGTCCAAGTCTCTTATTAAAGAGAAGGATTATTCGTTAGAAAACGAAGTCGGCTGAGCGACACTGAGCGAGGCATTGAGTCCGACGAAATGCCGAGTCGAAGTGGAGTCGAAGCCTAAAAATCAATATATGCCCTACTACCTTTATATCCTGCAATGCACCAATGGATCACTTTATACCGGAATAACAAATAACCTTGAAAGAAGGTTCAATGAACATTTTTCCGGCAAGGGCTGCAAATATACGGTTGCCAACCCCGCCAAAAAGGTGAGATATTCAGAGAAATTTGAAACCCGCAGTGAAGCGGCAAAAAGAGAAGCACAGATAAAGGGCTGGACAAGGACTAAGAAATTAGCTTTGATCAAAGGGCACAAAGGAATACTTAAAACTTCCGCAAGATGTAAAAACAGGTAGCCGGGATAATTCCCTATTTTCCCATCCTTTGCAACAGCACATAAAGGCAGATGAGTACAAGCGGCATCATCTGGAAAGGGCTTCCCGCGCCCCAGCCGAAGATTAATTACATGGTTGCATTTATCGTTTTACCATGGCATAATTCCCCGAGAATGGAATATCTATTATAAAAAAAACGCTCTCCGGTGTATTGACGGGATCGTTGGTCATCATCTTTCTTTTTTTGGTCTTACATTTGGTCGGAGGATGCGGACTGATAAATGCTCCTTCTGAATATCTCCCAACGCTTTCAACTTATAACTCTTTCACGCTAAGCACCAAAGATATCAGTGTAGTTATCTCGCAGGACGGGGTAACACTGTCCCCCTTGACCGTTCTGGCTCTTTCGACCGACGGATCAAAGGGGATCAAAAATTCCGCACTCGCAATGGCGATCGGATACTGCGTTTTTCTAAAGTTGACGGACCTTCCGTCAGATCTTGCCGCCGCAGGAGCGACCTCCGCCGAAATAAACGACATCATGACAGGAGTGAATGTCAACCAGTGGCTGGCGACCGCATTCCAGGAGACACGCTTTGCTCCTATAACGGAGGTTCTGAAATCGGGTTACTATCAGATAGACGACGATCCTTCTACTGTTGCAGAAGGAATGGGATCGCTTGCGACCTATACTGAATTCCTTAGAGATCTTCAGGGGGGTGCTTCCTACATCTATCCGACCAATTATCCCACCTTGAACCAAATAAATGAAAAAGGTTTCGTCTGGTCATCGGTCGAAAAGGGATATTATGAAGCCAAATCATACATCAGGAATAAAACTTACAGCAGCACCACAGGTAAGCCTTACGCAAGTTTTAACCTGGCAAAATGGGCCGTCGATTACACAAGAGCGCGCGGCACCACCACATATCCGTTCAAAACAGCACTTGTCACATCCGAGGCTCCGGGAGTTCTGGGAGCATACAACGGTCTGGGACAGGTCATGTCATATTTTTATAACCGCGGACAGAACCCCTTTTCAAGTTATGATACTTGGCCGCCGAGCAAGCTGATAACAGACGCTTTTGGGACCAGCTCGTTGGACTTGCCGGCTTTGGAGGTCAGCGTAACATACGAAGCTGCCGGCTCAAGCCCATTGGCGTACGGAAAAAGGTATATTTGGCAGCTTGGCTGGCTGAATGCACTATTGAATGAAAGCAAAGATGTCTACACTGCCGATATCTCTCTCCAGGATGTGAAAGATGTCCTTGAAATACTGAAAGGGTTTTATTCCGCAGAGGATACTGCAAGCGATGCGGCTGTCGAGGCCGCTATCGCAACCGCCGAGGCTATAGAGACATCAAAATGGGGACACCCGTACAATTCGGAACAAACATTTAACAATATTTACGCTATAACCAGCGCCATGATGGAGGCAAGCAAAAAATAAGCGGGATATCGATCCATTATATCCCATTCTCCCCCATAAGGGCTTTAACATTTTCCGGCGACGGCAGCTCACACAGCAATTCCCGCGCCGGGATAGAGCTGAAGTTATGAAGTGCTGAAGCCGGCTTATTTGGGGAGGTTAATGAGCTCGTATGAATTCGCTTTTGAAGAGCCCAGGTGAGAGGCCTTAACACTGCCTTTAAAGGGGTTCTTTTTCCAGCGCTTAAAGAAATCATCCGGCGATCCAAAGCGGGAAAGAACAAGCCGCGCGGTTTTGGCGGAGGCGGCTATCATCGAAGGTATCTTTTTGAACTCAAACGGCCCCGCATCAAATATCCCCGGGTTGATTATCCTGACCGCTATTTTGTTCCTTATAAAGACATCGTCATTCATGTATCGATTGATCTGTGAAAACGAGGTCGTAAGCTCAAGGCACTGCATAAAGACCTCAAGGGTATTCTTCTTGTTAAAATCTCCTTTTAACTGACCACAGTAGCCCAGATCGCAGGCGATGATCTTTTTGACTCCGGGGATCTTTGCGGCAACAGATATCGGACAGTTCTCGCGGATACCTCCGTCGGCAAGAGCCATCGTCTTGCCGTTTATTCTTAGTTTCTTAGGCTTAAAGATGACGGGAAATGAGATCGAGGCTTCAAGCGCCTCTGATAGGGTCATGGCTTGACCCTTGCTACTTGCCCCTTGACCCTGTCCAAATATTATCAACTCACCTGTATTCAAGTCCGTCGCCGTTATATACACCGACTTCTTAAGGTCTTTAAAGGTTTTTCCTTCGAGCCCGGCATACTTTGCTATCAACCTGATAACCTGCTTAGATTCAAAAAGGCCTGCTTTAGAAAAGACATCAAATGAGAGCAATTCCGGCCACACATGGTCCTTAATGAACCCCAGTGATAGCTCTTTTACTATCTTTGGGTCATCATAATAGCCCAGCAGCACCGCGAACACAGCTCCGATGGAGGAGCCCACAAACACATCCGGCACATACCCGCGCGTGTACATCTCTTCGGCAATGCTGATATGAGCTACGCCTTTAACGAAGCCTCCCGATAATACTAGGGCGAGCCTGGATCTCATATATTTGCGGGAATTATAGCATGGGAGGCGAGATTTGGGCCATGCGTGAACCTATTGGGGATAAGGCTCCCTCATTCCTATCCCTCATTCTTATCCTTCACCAGTACAGGCCGCTTCCGGCACGCTTCTGGACAGGACCTTCTATCTCGCCATCTGGAATATTAATGCCATAGAACACCGCGTCGGCCTCTTTGCTGCTTGCATGTTTTGCCACCTGCCAGTTATCAATTATCGATTTGCTGTTAATATCTTTACGCGCTTCTTTTTTCTTTAATAGCCCGACCAGTTCATCAGTATCATAGCCATATTGATTAAGCATAAGGTGAAGATCATAGTAATCCCGGTATCTTGCCCGATCGCTTGCGGCTCTTATCTTTTCAGCGCATATTTCCTTTGGATCCATTACGTTCACTTTTGTTTTTACACCCCAGACATTTTCGTATTCACGCTGCTGCGCCGGAAGCACCACATTCTGAATAAAGTCTATTTCAACTTTCAATGAATTTGGCATTCCAAGCAGTCCTTGATATTTCAGCCTTTCGATCTTGATCGTGGCTTTTGAAACATATTCCTTGACTACCTCAAGATAGTCTTCTGACTGAAGGACAGCCTTGACCTGTTCTAAGGCTATCCCGTTGTCCAAAGAAGTAAAATCAAGGTCTTCGGAAAACCTGGTCTGCTGCAGATAGCAATGATGTATGGCAGTCCCGCCTTTAAATATCAGCTTATTACCCAGATCCGAATTGAATATTATTTTTGATACGACCGCCAGAAAATAATCCTTTTCAGCCATTGCCAAAGGATATTTGAGGGATTTCTTGTTAATGATCTCAAGCTCGCGTCTGCTGATGAGATCTTCTTTACTCATTACCAATGCTCTCTATTCTCTTGCTGTAATAAAGCCGCCATTTGGCGTTGAATATACCGCTATTTGTCGTCATATGGCTCTTGTCCCGCCTATGGCCTATTCTTTTGAAAATATCTTCTGTGCTTACCTCAAACTTATCCATCAAAAATCCAATGACCTTTTGAGTGGTAATATCGAACCTGGAGGAATAATCGGACATCCTTGCGAAGTCCAATTTATCTTTGTCATTCTTAATTACATTCACCACGGTTTCAATAACGTACTCGTCTTTATTTCTATAAAGCATGTCCAGGATCGCTTTCTCCGCATGCGCGATCTTCACATTGTAACTTTCCGCTTTTTCCTGGGACCAGCCGAAGAACAGCGGCTTTTTAAATGTGGTAAATTTGTAGGCGGTCTGCTGTATTGTCTTTTTTGCATGCCTTTTTTGAGATACGGATGTTACGGTCTTAAGCAGCTGGTCAAACATACCCCGGTATTGAAGCGCCGCCTCAAATGAAACATATGAATCCTCTTCAATCACTTGCGCTATTTTATACACGGGGAGGGAAAGAAACCCTCTTGATTCCAAACTTGATACAGCATAAGTCCCTCTTTTTATCCTGACCAGCCAGCCGTTACCCGATAGTTTATTGATCAAATTCTTGATCACTTGATGATTCATTTCATTGCGCAAAATGGAAGTAATTTGATCAAATGTTACAATAGATCCATATTTAGAAATTAGATTCTCTATCAAATTCAGCTCTTTTTCAGATAAAATGGTTCTTTTTAATTTCATATAGTAATGCCTTTACTGTTATTATCTATGCACAATATATACCATTTATGGCTATTTGTCAATTCCTCATCATCAAGTACGGCTAACTGCGAGCTTCAGCCCCTCATCTCATCTATCCTCACCCATTCACCCGGAGAGCGCTGATACTTCCACCAGTACCAGCCGTTGGCGGCGCGCTTGAAGACAGAGGCGGCAATGGGCAAAAGGCCGCAAATTGGCTATCTTCGCGTCCTGTTGTGTCAGGTAATTCCCTTTAAAGTTTGTCAGCCCCATATCGGTGCGAGCACTTTCTACGGCAATTTCCCCGCCACGGCGCCGCCATTCAATCGCTCATCGTATCCAGAAACCGTTTCCGGGGATCTTTAAACTTAACCTTTGCGGGATCAAAATTATCCGGCATCCAGTCGCCAAGCCAGGTAAGTTTTCCTTCGGAATCGTCATTGTTCTTTAAAGCATCGATGCACTCGTAATATCCCGGTATGCTTCCGCAGTCCTCCGGCGGACAGGATAATTGCCCGTCAACGCATATAGGATATTTTGCTTTTGAATCTTTTGCCATGATCTTTTCAAGCAGGACCTCGTGCCGCCATCCATCCCCATAATCGTATACGTACATAATCTTGTCATTTTCTTTCTTGAAATATTCCTTTATCTGGATTTCTGTCGTGTATAAAGGTTCATTTTCTTCGATATCAGGCTCGGCATAAGGACACTCAACATGGATCATGCTCATTGAGCGGGGGATCGGTATTTTTATGGGAGGTTCATATTTTATGTCAAATCCGTGCAGATGGCAGTCTTCCCAGCCCATAGCGTCCTGTATGGCACAGTGGAGGTCATAAAAGGTGTAGCTTTCAGGGATCAGGATACTGCGCCAAACGGGCGGGTTTGTGCCCAGGAGCGTGATCTTGAATTGATAGACATTCTTGAACGGCCTCTTTATGGGGATTGTGAAAGAAACCTCATGTCCGTTTTCTTGTTTATTTGGTTTAGTCATTTTTCTTGCCCTGTTTTCCGTTTTTCTTTTCAAGCGCTTTTACCGCACGGTCAAAATCGGAGATATAATTCTTACCACGCTCTTTGGCAAATTTCTCATATTCTTCTTCAGCTTTACGCGCCGCGGTTTCCGTGCTTATGTTGCCGGCATTCTTCAGCAGTTTCCGCTCGCTCAAGCGCAGAAAATCGTTAAGTTTCGCTATCCAGTCCGCCATTTTCATAAGCCTGCCGTTTGTTGCCTGAAGTTCGGCAAAGTCCAGGTACAGAGAAACGATCAGGTTTAATTGTTTGAGCTCATTTTCCGTCAGATAATTTTTGGCTATCTTCGCATCATGTTGAGTAACATAGTTTCCCTTAAAACTTGTCAGTCCCATAAGCGGCTTTTTGCTGTCAGCCCTTTCAGCGATAATTTCCGCGGCGGTATGGCCGTGAATGGCAAAATGCATTTTGTTCTGTACTGTCGCGAAGAATTCCTTAGTGAGCTCGTCGTCTTTGCGGTAATCGATGCTTGTGGCGTAGATATCGGTAACTTTCTGATAAAAATTGCGCTCGCTGCTTCTGATATCCCTGATACGCTGCAATAATTCCTGAAAATATCTGGCTTTTTGCCCGCCCTGCTTCAACCGCTCGTCATCCAGAGTAAAGCCTTTAATAATATACTCTTTCAGCCTTTGAGTAGCCCAAATGCGGAATTGAGTGCCTCGCACGGATTTTACTCGATAACCAACTGAAATTATGACGTCCAGATTATAATGTTTAACCGTATAATCCTTCCCGTCAGATCCAGTACGTCGGAATTCCCGACATACTGAATTTTCTTCAAGTTCACCCTCTTTGAAGCTATTATTAATATGTTCCGTGATCGTAGAACGGCCTTTTTCGAACAATTCGGCCATCTGATCCTGTGTAAGCCAAACCGTTTCATCCTCCATCTTCACTTGAAGCTTGGTCTGTCCGTCCGGTGTCTGGTATATGGCTATTTGAGATCGATCTTTTTCTTTAGGCATCCGTCAGATCCTTTCAGCTGTAGTTTTTTTCAACACTTCCCTCATTTTCAACCCGTTTTATGGTCTCATTAACGACTATCCCAGCAAATTTCCCGCCATCATCCCCTCATCTCATCGATCCTCACCCATTCACCCGGAGAGCGCTGATACTTCCACCAGTACCAGCCGTTGGCGGCGCGCTTGAAGACAGAGGCGGCAATGGGCAAAAGGCCGCAAATTGGCTATCTTCGCGTCCTGTTGTGTCAGGTAATTCCCTTTAAAGTTTGTCAGCCCCATATCGGTGCGAGCACTTTCTACGGCAATTTCCCCGCCACGGCGCCGCCATTCAATCGCTCATCGTATCCAGAAACCGTTTCCGGGGATCTTTAAACTTAACCTTTGCGGGATCAAAATTATCCGGCATCCAGTCGCCAAGCCAGGTAAGTTTTCCTTCGGAATCGTCATTGTTCTTTAAAGCATCGATGCACTCGTAATATCCCGGTATGCTTCCGCAGTCCTCCGGCGGACAGGATAATTGCCCGTCAACGCATATAGGATATTTTGCTTTTGAATCTTTTGCCATGATCTTTTCAAGCAGGACCTCGTGCCGCCATCCATCCCCATAATCGTATACGTACATAATCTTGTCATTTTCTTTCTTGAAATATTCCTTTATCTGGATTTCTGTCGTGTATAAAGGTTCATTTTCTTCGATATCAGGCTCGGCATAAGGACACTCAACATGGATCATGCTCATTGAGCGGGGGATCGGTATTTTTATGGGAGGTTCATATTTTATGTCAAATCCGTGCAGATGGCAGTCTTCCCAGCCCATAGCGTCCTGTATGGCACAGTGGAGGTCATAAAAGGTGTAGCTTTCAGGGATCAGGATACTGCGCCAAACGGGCGGGTTTGTGCCCAGGAGCGTGATCTTGAATTGATAGACATTCTTGAACGGCCTCTTTATGGGGATTGTGAAAGAAACTTCATGTCCGTTTTCCATTTTGCTGAATTCCTCCTTCCTTGTTCTCATCCCTCATCCCTATCCTACCCCCTCATCATCATCTCTTTATTTATCTCGGCGATCTGCGCCGCGGTCAAATGCTTGCCGGCATCACCTTCGCTAAAGCGTCCTGACGGCCTTTTCTTTTTGCCGCCCTGGTCCATCAGATAACTTACCGGCCTGATATTGGCCTTGAGCGCGCGGCACGAATTGGCGACCTTGTTGTCTTCGGATACAACAACAGCGGAGGCCGGATCCTTTTCCATCCTCAGCATATCCGCGATCCTGTCATCCGCCTCCTCGCCTGTATTAGTGTAGATCACCCTTATCCCTTTTATGGTCGACGGCATGCAAAAGAACTCCTCCCGCTTCCCGTCAAATACCACCGTTATTTTCACATTGCCGCCTTTTTGGCTTTTCCATGATACAAGGTGGTCAATAAGCCTGTTTCTTGCCTTTTCAAGGCTCTCACTAATGAAAGCCGCAACCGTCGGTATCTTATACGCCGCGTTATAGCCGTCGATTATGATGTGCATTGTTTTTCCTGTTCCTTATCCTGCCCCATATCGCGCGCCATCTCAAAAGCGATCCTGCCATTGAACACGCCAAAAGTTATTTCCCATTTTCCGGTCTTCGGGATATCGACCTTCCCCACCACGCCCTTGCCGATCAGGATACTCAAGAACACATATACCGCTTTTATAAAGCGCATAATTATACCGTTTTTGATGAAATCGAACGAGCCGAGAAAGAATCCGAGGAGCACAATTGCCGCAAGAAACCATAACAACAAAGGTCTTATTTCTTCCATTCTTCACACCTCCAAAATATTATTGACGGAACTGTTTAATATAAGCGGGACGTTATAATACTATTTGATAATTTTCTCCCCAACGAAAGTTTCTGTCTGGTCCGCAAGCGCGGAAGTATATTATAGCAGGTTTTTG
>CAYUCV010000015.1:0-27756 GCA_964443545.1 uncultured bacterium | reverse complement strand
CCGTCTGGCGTCCGCAAAAAGCAATGGCACTACATCTTAAAACCCTTCTTAACAGCGGGACAGTCCTGCCCGACTTTAAAGGGCCTCTTGAAAAGGCCGCCTGCGCTTTTATCGAAGCCTTTGATCCTCTTTTTAATGACAGGGAGATGTTCCTGATCCATGGAGATATCCACCGCGGCAACTTCATTCACCGACCGCAGGAAGGCGTATATGTCATAGACTTTGACGATATCTGCACCGGGCCCTCCGTACAGGACCTGTGGATGCTTCTCCCTGACAAGGAGGACAAATGCAAAACGGAGATAGAGCTTTTCTTAAAAGGTTATCAAACCTTTAGAAAATTCGACTTGTCGGAACTTGACCTGATACCCGCGCTCAGGATAGTGCGGATGGTCCATTTTGCCGCCTGGTGCTCCGTTCAAAAGGGGGAGCCTCACTTTGAACAGAGCTTTCCCAAATGGGGGGACCAGAAATACTGGAACGAACTTATCCGAGAGATGAACCGTCTTATTTATTTTCAAGAATAGATAACAGATACTTGCGCGTTTTTCTAAAAGCGATGCCCCTGTGCGATATTCTGTTCTTTTGAGCCGTTGATATCTGGGCAAAAGTCTTGTTGCTGCCGCAGGGGACAAAAACCGGATCATACCCGAACCCGCAGGTCCCCTTAAGCTGCCTGATTATCCTTCCCCGGACCTTTCCCTCTATTGTCCTTATTTTTTTACCTGGCCTGGCTATGGCAACAACCGTGACAAAATATGCGGTCCTTTTACTATCGGGAATGTCCTTCATTACCTTCAATAGTTTTTCGCAGAGCCTTTTGGATGTCACCGGCGGGCAGACGAACCTGGCCGACCTGACCCCCGGCCTTCTGTGAAGCGCATCAACGCAGAGCCCGCTGTCGTCCGCAATAGAAACAAGCCCTATCGCCTTCTCAACTGCTTTTGCTTTTTTTACCGCGTTCTCTTTAAAGGTCCTCCCGTTCTCCGACACTTTTATCTTTTGGGAAAAATCCGCAAGAGAGGATATTTTTAAGCCTTTGATGTTCAGGACCTTCCTTATTTCCCGGACCTTGTCCTTATTTGAAGTCGTAAGAACTATCTGCATTTTAGCGCTTTTGCTCCTATGTCCCTGCGAAAATACATCCCCTCGAATTTTATTTTTGAGACCGCCGAATAAGCATTATCAATGGCGTCTTTGACCGAGCTCCCCAGCCCCGTCACGCCAAGCACTCTGCCTCCCGAAGTGACCGTGCCGCAGCCCGCCGAGGAGGTCCCCGCGTGGAACACGACAACATCCTTCATTGCCGCGGCGGCGTCCAACCCTTCAATAACGAATCCTTTGCCGTATTTGGCGGGATATCCTCCCGAAGCCATCACCACGCAGACCGCGGCCCTCTTATCCCATTCAATAGTAACCTGCGAAAGTGTTTCGTCAATTACCGCCTCGATAATATCCACAAGATCGGTTTTAATCCTTGGCAGCACCGCCTGCGTCTCGGGATCGCCGAACCTGCAGTTGTATTCAAGCACTTTAGGTCCTTCTTTTGTCATCATCAGCCCTGCATAAAGCACTCCCTTGTAATAACAGCCTTCCTTTGCCATCGCATCTATGGTCGGCTGCAGTATTTCTTTTTGGATCTTTTTCAGCAATTCGGAAGTTATTACCGGAGCCGGGCTGTAAGCTCCCATCCCGCCTGTGTTAGGCCCCTGGTCCTGATCAAAGATCCTTTTGTGGTCCTGGGAGGATTCCATGGGGACTATTGTTTTCCCGTCAGTAAAACAGAGTATTGAGGCTTCTTCCCCCTCAAGGTATTCTTCGATTATCAGCCTTGCACCGGCCTCTCCGAACTGTTTTTCGTCCAGGATCTCTTTAACGGCTTTTTCCGCCTGGCCTCTGTTTTCGGCTATTATCACTCCTTTGCCCGCGGCAAGCCCGTCGGCTTTTATTACGATCGGGAATTTTTTGTCCGTAAGAAATCCAAGAGCCTCTTTGGATGAGGAGAAAGAACCATAGAACGCAGTGGGTATCCCGTATTTTTTCATCAGGTCCTTGGAAAATATCTTGCTCCCCTCTATCTGTGCGGCTGCGGCGCTGGGGCCAAATATCTTCCTGCCCTTTGCCTCAAAAAGGTCGACAATGCCGTCCACCAGCGACTGCTCGGGCCCGACCACAGTAAGGTCTATGCCATTCTTTTCGGCAAATTCAAGTATAGCTTCGTTGTCCTTTAGAGCAACATTCTCGGCATAGGCAAGGGTGCCTGCATTCCCGGGAGAGCAGAACAGCTTGCTGCATCTTGGGCTCTGTTTAAGTTTCCAGCAAAGAGCGGCCTCTCTTCCTCCCGAACCTATTACAAGGATCTTCATTGCTTTTGCCTCCTTATATCGATCAATTCCAGCTCCGGCTCGTCATAGCCGCTCCAGTCGCTAACCTTTAGGCTGTAGGCAAAGTCAAAGGAAGAGTTTGGAGCGATCTTTTCCGAGATGTCCCCTATCCCGAACCCGATAGCCTCAAAAAGCTCTCTGCCGTCGGTAAGTTTTAGCTTAAGATGTCTTTTTGCGGTCCCAACTCCCTTTTTGCTGAGAACTTTTAATCCTCTGCTCATCAGGACCGGATGGGGATTCCCCTGACCAAAAGGCTCCAGCTTTGCCATTTCCTGAGCAAGTGAAAGTCTGATGTCTCTGCTTTCCAGTTCACAGTCTATTTTTGTTTTGGCTGCAAGATTTTCTATGGAAATATGGGAATCCACTTCCTTTGATAGCCTTTCTTTTAGCCTTTCCAGGTTCTCGGCCTTCATCTCAAATCCGGCCGCATCTCTGTGTCCGCCAAAATCGGTAAAAAGATCGGAACAGGAAGCCAGAAGGCCGTAGACATCGCAGCCCTCTACGCTGCGTGCCGACCCTCTGCACTTGTCCTCGTGTATGCCGATGAGGATGGCGGGCCGGTTGAATTTTTCGCAGATCTTGGATGCCACTATCCCGATCACTCCGGGATGCCATCCTTTAGAAGAAAGGACAAGCAGCTTTTTGTTCTCGTGGCCGCTGACTGAAGAAAGCGCCTCTTCCCCTATAAGGCTTCCTATCTCCTGCCTTTGTGAATTGACCTTGTTTATCCTTGCGGCGATCTCGCCTGCTTTTACGGGGTCCTCTTCAAGCAGCAACTCCAGCGAAAGTCCCGCGTGCTCGAGCCTTCCGGGAGAGTTGAGCCTGGGGGCCAGCATAAAGGAGATCTTATGCGAAGTAACGCTTCCCTTGATACCTGCTGCCCCGATCAGCTGCCTGATGCCCACTCTTTTGTTCTCGTTTATCGCTTTCATCCCGGCCACGGTCATTATCCTGTTCTCTTCGGTCAGCGGCACTACATCCGCAACTGTCCCCAGGGCGGCAAGGTCAAGATATTCCTTTATGAGCGCAGTATCTTTTATCCCTGCTTCTTTAAAGACGGCCCAGACAAATTTGAAGGCAACTCCGGCGCCAGCCAGGTTTTTTGACGGATGAGGCCCGTCTATCATTTTGGGGTCTACAACGGCATAGGCTTTTGGGAGTTTTTTTGGTATGTTGTGGTGGTCGGTCACTATCACATCCATGCCGAGGGAGGACGCTTTTTCTATCTCTTTTGCGTTAGTTATTCCGCAGTCCACCGTAACGATGAGCTTTGTCCCGTCGTCTGCTATCTTAGAAACTGCTTCTTGGTGCATTCCATATCCTTCGCCGTAGCGGCGCGGGATATAATAAGAGGTCTCTATTCCCAGCCTTCTAAGAGCCAGTACCACTATGGCGGTAGCGGTAACTCCGTCAACATCAAAATCACCGTAGACGGTCACCTTTTCGCCCCTGTCCCTTGCCAGCAGCACTCTGCCGGCGGCTTTTTTCATGTTGGGTATCTCAAAAGGGTCCCTCAAGGCCGAAAGCCTGGGATTAATAAATGAAGAGGCTTCATCTCGCGTCTTAATTCCCCTGTTGATAATTACCTGCGAGGTTATCCTGGAGATGTTGAATTCGTCCGCTATTTCTTTAGCAAGATCGTCCTGGAGGGGATACTGGAACCATCTGCGGTTGAGCAGGCTCATCTTAGGGCTTCTTGATAAGCATCAGCTTTTGCCCGAATTCCACGCTCTTGCCGTTTTCGACAAGTATCTTAACGATCTTTCCGCTGACCTCGGATTCTATTTCGTTAAAAAGTTTCATCGCTTCTATTATGCAAACCACCTTGCCCTTTTCCACCTGGGCGCCGACCTCAACATAAGCGGGGCTGTCGGGGGAAGGCGAGCGGTAGAAAGTACCTACCATCGGGGATGTTATAGCGAGCAGGCCTTCATCTTCATCCGCTTTTTTAGCGGCCGGGACTTCAACCTTGTGTGCCACCTGGTGCTGCGGCGCGACATGAACTGCATGGAACTGGCCCTTGTCCCGCTTAACTTCCACCTTGAAACCGTCCTTTTCCACACTAAGTCCGGACACATCGGATTCTTCTGCAATCTTGATTATCTTTTTTATCTGCTCAAAATCCATTATATTCTCCTTTTTACCCTGAGCGACCCCGAGCCTGTCGAGGGGGAGTCGAAGGGTTATGCCCGTTCTATATACGCGCCGGTCTTTGTGTTCACAACGATCAGCTCGCCTTCTTTGACGAACATCGGTACCTGCGTCACAAACCCGGTCTCCAGCGTTGCCGGCTTCATTATATTTGAAACGCTGTCCCCTTTAAAGCCCGAGCCTGTCTCTTTGATCTTGAGAACCACCGAGGCAGGCAGTTCCACTCCAATAACCCTTCCCTCGTGCATGTTGATCTGGACAATGTCGCCTTCTTTTATGTAATTGGGCGCGTCCCCTATTATATCCTTTGTTAGGGCGAACTGCTCAAAAGTCTCCTGGTCCATAAAATTATATTCGTCCCCGGAAATAAAGATGAACTGCATCTGCTTTCTTTCGATATGAGCCCTGTCGACCTTGTCGTTAGACTTAAAGGTTTTTTCCGTGGAGTTGCCGGTATCAAGGTTCTTTAACTTGACGCGGACAATGGCTCCGCCCCTGCCCATCTTTATGTGATTGTATTCAACAACAGTAAAAACCTGTTTATCAAGTTCTATGGTAACCCCGGGCCTTAGTTCTGTGACAGCTATGGACATCTACATCCTCCGATCTTAATCTATGTGTTCATTTTACCTTATGGAAAGCAAGTGTTCAACGACTCCTGCGTAAACTCGAATCTGTCCCTCGACTCCGCTCGGGATAAAAAGGTTCGGCTCGATTTAAACCCTATCCCCCTTCCCCCTTTCCCTTTTCAGGGCAAGGGGAGTTTTGATCTCTCCCCCTGACAAGGGGGAGATTAAGAGGGGGTTTATTAGGGAGATTAGGGCAAGTGTTCAACCCAAGCAAAAACCCCGGCAATAACCGGGGTTTTTAGTTCGTTATATTGGCTGAATCAATGCTCGTTACTGCTTTAGCTTGAATAGATCCATCTTTTCAATAATCGTCTCAAAAATCTGTCCTTGCTCGTTACTGCTATTTTTATCAACCGCTTTTCTCACAATCGAATCGATAGTTACTTTCCTTCTGATGTCGCCCAGTCTTTTTGCTCTTATATTCTCTATATCCTGATATGAACCGCCTTTTACTCTTACTGCTCCTGTTGTATCCATTTCTTTTTCTCCTTTGTTTGTTTTTTATCACTTGCTCGACCTTTCAGCATTTGTACAGCACAAGTTTATTAATTACCCTTCTATATCCCCCTACAATTAATTATCGTCAATTATCTTTGAAAATTTCAGTTTTACCTTATTAGCACCCCTTCCGTCCCTTTGGGACACCTTCCCCTTAGTAAGGGGAAGGACTACTTCAAATATAATGTCTCCCCCTTACCAAGGGGGAGACACCCCGCCGTGGCGGGGAGAGGGGGTCCGAACATTCTTTTATAAATGATATAATCTATCAATAAATGGAAATCATTAACATCTTAACGGCCTTTCTTTTTTCCTATCTGCTGGGCTCAATCCCTTTTGCCTATATTGTCGCAAAGGCCAAAGGCATAGATCTGACCAAAGTCGGCAGCGGCAACATAGGGGCGACAAATGTGTGGAGGTCCATAAGCCCTGCCGCAGGGACTGCGGTGTTCTTTCTGGATTTTTTCAAGGGTTATGTTGCGGTGACTTTGGTAGGGGCAGGTCGCGACCTGCCCCTACTGGACAAACCTATGGTGGTTATTGCCTGCGCCGCCGCCGTCATACTGGGGCACACATTCTCGGTATTCTTGAGGTTTAAAGGCGGCAAGGGAGTTGCGACCGGGCTGGGCGTGGTCTTTGGTATCGCGCCTTACAATTTTGTGCTGTGCTTTGCGCTCGGAATGGGAATAATCGCTCTCACAGGTTATGTCTCGCTTGCCTCGATGACGGGCGCGGTATTTCTTTCTATACTTATGTTCTCGACAAGGCAGCCGGCCCCTTATGCGTGGGGCATCCTCCTGCTGGCCGCGTACATAATATATAAACATGTGCCGAATATCAAACGATTGATAAACGGTACGGAAAATAGGATATCGTGGAAAAACAGATAAATGCGCCGGCGTGCCGTAGAGACGCCCCGACGGGGCGTCTCTACAAAGGTACTATAACAATCCTATGATTAACAACAACCAATGTAGGTCCGTCTCCGTCATCGGCGCCGGCGCCTGGGGCACAACGATAGCGGACCTGCTGGCAAAGAAAGGCTATGAAGTACTGTTGTGGTGTTTCGAAGAGGACACGGCAAGGGAAATAGAGACCGCCAAAGAGAACAGTAAGTTTTTGCCCGGGATAAAGCTGCACAACAACATAAAAACGGCGGTTGGCCTTAAAGAATGCTTCGCGTCAAAAATCATCATAAGCGTTGTCCCTTGCCAGCACATCAGTACCACATACAGGGACAAAGGCCTCAGCGTTCCAAAAGACACCCTCATCCTCAGCGCAACAAAGGGAATAGAAAAAACAACGCTTAAAAGGCCCTCAGAGATCTTAAGCGAAGTGCTTGGGACGGGTCCTGTAGCGGTACTTTCCGGACCAAATCTCTCTAAAGAGATCGCAAAGGGCCTGCCCGCTGCCTCGGTCATTGCCTGCAGCAGCCAGAGCGCAGCAGAAAAGCTGCAATCAATCTTGAACACCGAAAAGTTCAGGATCTACACAAGCGATGATGTGATAGGCGTTGAGCTCGGTGGAGCCCTTAAGAATGTTATCGCTATTGCCGCCGGCATCTGCGATGGGCTGGAGCTTGGCAGCAACGCAAAGTCGGCCTTGATAGTGCGCGGACTGGCCGAGATCAAGAGGCTTGGAATAGCCGCGGGAGCAAAACCGGGAACATTTTCGGGCCTGTCCGGGATCGGAGACCTGATAACCACCTGCCAGAGCAGCCTTTCCAGGAATCATTCTGTAGGAGAACAGCTGGCAAAAGGAAAGACCCTGGTTGAAATCCAAAAGAGCATGGACGCTATCCCTGAAGGCGTTGACACCTCCGTCTCTGCTTTAAAACTGGCGGAAAAACTCAAAGTTGAGTTGCCAATAACAAAAGAAGTCCATAAAGTGCTTTTTGAAGGTAAAAAACCCGCCGAGTCCATCTCCAGCCTCATGGGACGCTCACTCAAGAGCGAGTAAGCCTTTTCACACAAAAAAACCTCTATTGCCTGAAATTCCCTGATAAGTGTTCCGATATATCTGTGTCCGCATTCAAGAAAAAGGAGAAACGATATGTCAGGAATGGGGCCCATTATCAGCAGGCTGCCTCAGATCAGAAATATAGGAGTTGTAAGGGAGATCAAGCAGGGAGAGGGAAGAGTTGGAGTGACCCCTGCTGGAGTAGCGGCCTTTACCGGCATGGACAGGACAGTTTATGTGGAAAAAGATGCCGGCCTAAGGAGCGGCTTCAGCAACCAGAGCTATCATGATGCGGGGGCGAAAATACTGACAGGCCCCGCAGCTGTCTGGAAAAATGCGGACATGGTAATAAAGGTAAAAGAGCCGCTGCGCTATCCGGTCAACGAATTCGATTTCCTCCGGCCTGACCTTGTGCTATTTACCTATCTTCATCTTGCCTCTGGGCTGGACCTGGCAAGGGACACGGCAGCCTCAGGCGTTTGCGGTTTTGCTTTCGAGACGGCCCAAAAAGAGGATGGCTCTATCCCGATGCTTGCCTGTATGAGCGAGATAGCGGGAAGAATGGCACCTATGGAAGCCTCGGCAATAGGAGCTCCGAACGGCGCTATGGGCCTGTTGATGTCGGGGATCCCTGAAATAGCGGAAAGGCAGAATATGCTGGTACTTGGCGGAGGCAATGTCGGCGCCAACGCCGCTATGATATCCCTTAAACTGGGGGCCAACATAAGGATACTGGACATCAATGAAGACAGGGTTTGGAACAATCTGGAAAGGCTAGCCGCAAACAATGAAAATTATTTCGACCTGCTTTCCTTTGGCCACCGTGCGACAAAGGGGTCAAATTTTGTTGAGGTTGGGCCATCTAATGAGGCCTCTATAACAGAGGGTCTTGACTGGGCTCACACCATTATCGGCGCAGCCTTAAGACCCGGGGCTCCTGCGCCTCTTTTAATCGGAAGCGATCACTTCTATGCCATCCAAAGCGGAAAGATCATCGTGGATGTGGCAGTGGACCAGGGCGGCATTACTTCCCACACAACAGCAACGACACATGAAAAACCGACATTTATTGTTGACAGAGAAGGGAGTGTTCATCCTTACGGAGATATAGACACTCCCGGGACCGTTATGTATTGCGTGGCCAACATGCCCGGAAAGCACGCAAGGACCTCAACCCTCTCTCTCACTGCCAGGACCCTTCCATACGCCCTGGCCATGGCAGGGGGCTGGGAAAGCGCTTTTGAGCAGTACCCGGAACTGGCAAAAGGTATTAACACCCTAAGTGGATATTTGACCCTTCAAGAGGTGGCCGAGCCTCTGGGATTGATGGGAATATTCAAGCCTCTTTCCGGTTTTTGATTGTGCTAAATAGCTTTTTGAAGTAAGATTGTCTTAATGACTACAGAAACCGCTGTTCTTGCAGGGATCGCATTCCCGCAGGACGAGATCAGCATAGAAAACTCTATGGAAGAGCTTGCACTCCTGGCAAAGACCGCAGGCTCTTTTGTCGCCGGCTCTATGGTCCAGAGAAGAGAAAAACCCGACCTTGCCACTTTCATCGGCAAAGGCAAGACCGAGGAGTTAAGGTTCCTTGTCAAAGAAAAAAAAGCGGATCTCGTTGTCTTTGACAACGAACTTCACGCCTCTCAGCAAAGGAACCTTGAAGAAGCCATCGGGATAAAGGTGGTTGACCGTCCGGAATTGATAATCGATATCTTTGCTCGCCATGCCCACACTCATGAAGGCCGCCTTCAGGTAGAGCTGGCCCAGTCCCAGTTCCTTATGACCCGCCTTTCGGGTAAAGGCATACTGATGTCGCGCCTGGGAGGAGGCATAGGCACAAGAGGACCTGGAGAGACCAAACTGGAAGAGGACAGAAGAAAGATCAGGAAAAGAGTCGCAGAATTAAAAAGAGAGCTTGAAACTCTTAAAAAGACCAGGCACATCAGGAACCTGTCCAGAAAATCCTCGGGAATTACGGCCATCTCCCTTGTAGGCTATACCAATGCCGGCAAATCCACTTTGATGAACGCCCTGACAAGGTCGCAGGTCCTGGTAAAGGACAAATTGTTCGCGACTCTCGATACCACGACAAGAAAACTGTATCTTCCGGGAGGGATCAACGCGCTGCTGTCCGATACGGTAGGGTTCATTCAAAAGCTTCCCCATCAGCTTATCGACGCCTTCAAAGCCACTCTGGAAGAGGTCCGGGACGCGGACCTTCTATTGCATGTCGTGGATTCTTCAAGCGCAGCGGTAGATGCCCAGATAAACGCGGTCTATGGGGTGCTAGAAGAGATCGGGGCCATAAACAAACCTATTGTGACCGTCATGAACAAGATCGACAGGCCCGGCAGCAGTTTGGACGAGAGGCTGCTGCAAAGATACTCTCCTGCGGTAGAGATCAGCGCCTTAAAAAAAGAGGGGCTTGCACAGCTAAAAGAGGCTATCTGCTCCTGTCTGAAACGCTCTCAACTGTCTTAAGCTCTTCCATCAATTTTGAGAAATTATCCGGCGTAAGTGATTGAGCGCCGTCAGAAAAAGCCTCTTCCGGTTTGGGGCAGACCTCTATCATAAGCCCGTCGGCGCCGGAGGCCACCGCGGCTTTGCTCATGGATGAGACCAGGCTCCATTTGCCTACCGCATGGCTCGGGTCCACCACCACAGGCAGATGGCTGAGCTCTTTAATGGCAGGCACAGCGCTGAGGTCTAAAGTGTTCCTGGTATATGTCTCAAAAGTGCGGATGCCCCGCTCGCAAAGGACCACATTCTTATTTCCCTCGCTCATTATGTACTCGGCGGACATCAGCAGTTCTTCCAGCGTTGCGCTAAGGCCTCTTTTTAACAGGATCGGCTTTTTGGTCTTTCCAACTTCCTTGAGCAGGTTAAAATTCTGCATGTTCCTTGCGCCTATCTGCAGCATGTCAGCATATTTGACTATCAAAGCAACATCCCTGGTGTCCATAACCTCGGTAACAATGGGAAGCCCCGTTTCTTCTTTGGCTTCTTTAAGGAGTTTAAGACCTTCTTCCCCGAGGCCCTGAAAGCTGTAGGGAGAAGTCCTGGGCTTAAAAGCCCCGCCTCTTAACATATGCGCGCCGGCGTTTTTTACCGCGCGGGCCGTGGCCAGTATCTGTTCTCTGTTTTCTACCGAGCATGGGCCTGCCATAACTACCACCGGGCATCCTGCCCCTATTTTTAGTCCGGCCCCAACATTTATCACGCTGTCCTGCGGATGGAACTCCCGGCTTACAAGTTTATAGGGTTTTCTTACGGCAAGGATCTTTGATACGCCGGGCATCATCTGGAGCGTCTCTACCTGCAGAGTGGTCTTGTCCCCTATCGCGCCTATTATGGTCTGCTCGACCCCTTTTGAAAGATGAATTCCAAAGCCCAACCCCTTAAGTTTATCGGCAACGCCGTTTATCTGATCGTCGCTTGCCCCGGGCTTCATTATTATTATCATTGTTGGCTGCCTTCCCTTTACTCGCTCGTGTAATACTCGTTCTTTTTGGGGTTCGCAAGGTCAGGCCTCAGCGCTTTTGCGCCCCCAAGATAAACATGCTTTATTTCGTTCTGCTTTTTGTCCGTGTTCAAATGGACCAGGACACGGATGCATTTTTTCAGGCTGCCCTCCCTTTCCATCTCCACGCAGCAGATGAGTGGCGTATAAAGCCAGCCCAGTTCCCGTGCCGCAAGGGCTGGGAATTCCTTTGTTATGTCCTGGGTCACTGTAAAAATGATGCTGGCAATGTCCTCTACCTTGATCTTGTTGACAGAGATCATCTTTTCCAGCAGCATCTCCGTTGCAAAGATGATCGCATCTTTTTCGTTCTTGTCTATCGTTATCGCGCCTCTGAGGCCTCTTACCGCCATTTGTTCACTCTCCCGAGTATATCACTTCAATTTTACCATCGCTTCGCTCTATAATCAATCCGCCGGAGCTGTCAATGTCCCTTGCGGTCCCGGTGGCAGGGCCGTCCTTGCCCAGATACTGCCTGCCGGTCCCAAGGGTCGAGCACGAGGCCTTGAGTTCTTTAATAAAATCCTTTTGTCCGTTTTCTTCTAGCCCGGCAAATACCGACCCCAATTCGGACAGCAAAAGCACAGAGAACATCTCTCTGTCCTGCTTCTTACCCGTTTCTATACTAAGCGAGGTGGCAATCCTATCCATCTGATCAGGAAATGAGCCAGGATCATTGTTCAAATTGACCCCGATTCCTGCAACTATCAGGCCTTTTCTTGCTTCCGCCAAACAGCCTGCGACCTTTTTGCCGTTAAGCAGGACATCATTGGGCCATTTTATGGATGCTCCGGGAGTTGTTTGCTTCACGCACCTTAAAACAGAAAGGGCAAGCGCTAAAGGAACAAGTCCCGCCGGATATTTTTGGGGGACAGTCATTATGAAAGAAAGGTAGACCCCTGTGTTTTCAGGAGAGATCCAGGCTCTGCCCCGCCTTCCTCTGCCTCCCGTCTGGGACAGGGCGATCACTGCGGTCCCTTCCCTTTCGCCCTTTTCTATGAGTTCAAGGCAGACATCGTTGGTGGAGGAGACCCTGTCATATTTCAGGACCTTTTTTATACTGAAACCCGTGTCCTGCATCCGCTAAAAACTGCTTGAGAGCCCGAACATCAGAAGATCGGTGTTCGGAGTTGCTGAATTGGGGTCCATGTCAAGCCGGTAGGCAAGAGTAGCCACAGAACCCTGGGGATCTCCCATATTTAGGCCTGCCTCATAGGTCATTCTTGAGTTAAGATGTCCCGGTCCGTACATGTAATCTGAGGACAGGTCTATATTGCCCTTAAATCCCAGAGAAAGTGAGTCCGCCAGCCTTTGCGTTATCTTTGCCTGGATGGCCCTTGCCCCGTTAACCCTGGGCCTGTCAAACGGGTCGTAACCTATGAGAGACCACTGGTCCAATTGCTGCGGCTCGGTAAGATACCTTCCTCCAACAAGGAACAGCTGTATATCAGCCGTTGTCCCGGAATTGAAATGGTCCAGCAGCTCGAGCCCGGCCTTCAGCATGAGATTTGAATGGGTGAATGACCTGAAGGCCCCTCCTGCCACAGTTGCAGATAATTTAACTTTTTCGGACGGATCGGAGGCAAGTTCTATCTTTGGCATAAAAGAAGCCATTTGCCCGGCTGTATTGTCTTTGATAAAATAATCGCCTGACAGTGTAACTCTGGTCCTGTTAACGACAGGCAGCTTTGTGTCCCACGCAAGTGAACCCGTGTACTGCCCCACTCCCACCTGACCCGGGGTAACCGCGTCATTGGTGCTGACATTGTGAGCGGTGTAGGAAAAGCCGAGGTCAGCCCCATAGGCTTTGGCAGAAACGCCCAGGCTGTTATAGGGCCTCACATAGGTTATACCGTATTCCGAAGGCATTACCGGGCTGTTGTAAAGGTGCTGCTGCGGACCCGGACCGCTGGTGGCCTTAAAGACCATCGGGATAGGAGCGTCCATCTTAAGCACGCCTTCGATATCAAAAAGTTTAGTGGCGATATCCTGGTAGCCTCCATAGTAGCCGGCGTCCATGGTGTCCAGGTTTATCTTAAGAGAGCTGTCTGGCCTCGGAGATGCCTCAAGGGCAGTTTTTACTCTGTAATTTATGACCGGTCCGTGCGGAGCTCCGGTGTTATTGTTGGCAAGCACATTGCCTATGAACATCTTTGTTTCATAATAGCCGGATAACCTGTAAGGATTGCGCTCTTCCATCTCTGCTTTCAGTTCTTTGAGCTCTGCCTTTAGCTCTGCGGAAAGCTTTTCCATACCTGCGGCCCCTGTGCTGTCGGCAAGTTTGGATAGGAAGAGGGCGGTCTCGAACCTTGTTATGTTCTTGTTGCCGCGGAATGTGCCGTCGGGATAGCCCTGGGTCACGCCCATCTTGACCAGGCGGTAGACCGCTTTTGCGGCCCAGTGGGTATCAGGAACATCCCTGAAGCGGAACTCTTCAACGGGCGGTTTTTCAGCTTTTTTACCTTTTATGTCCTTTGACGCCGCAAAAGCGGGGCAGGACATCATACATACGGCAAGCATTAACAAGAAAGCTTTCTTCATTATTGGACCTCCCGCTCCTTAGAATATCATTTCCCAAATTGGATGTAAATGTTCACCTGAGAAAGCTAATGATCGTCTTGGCTATCTTGAAGCCGGCTTTGGGATCGCTGGCGCGGCGTATATTTTTTATAAACCTGTTATAGGTCTGCGGTTTTGACATGGACAAAACTATTTTTGATATCTTTCTGTAGTCTTTTGCAACCACGCCAAGTCCTTCTTTAACTACAAATTCAACATTGCCTTCTTCCTGACCGGGAAGCCAGCTGGTGATGATGATGGGCAGTTCTTTGGCAAGCGCTTCGGCTATCGAGCCCGGGCCTGCTTTTGTGATGATGATATCAGACGCGCTCATAAGTTCCGGCACTTCGTTAGTAAAGCCGTAGACTTTCATAGGCATCCTGAATTTTGGAGCCGCTTTTTCAAGCCGCGATTTTACTTTTTCATTTCTGCCGGTCACGATTATGAGCTGCGCCGGGATCTTAGAATTATTAAGCGCCGCCGCGGTCTCAAATAAATTTCCTCCTCCTTCGCCCCCTCCCATCATAAGGACCGTGAAAAGTTTTGGAAAAAGGCCGAGTTCCGATCTTAACCTGGATTTTTCTTTTGAAGGGGGGCGGCTGAATTTGGGATCTATCGGCAGTCCGATCAATCTGACTTTTGAAGGGGGAGCCCCGTATTCAATAGCGGACTTCCTGGCTTTTTCGGTCGCCACGATTATGAGGTCCACTTCCGGATACACCCACGCGGCATGGATGCTGACGGGGTCCGTGATCACCGTTATCATAGGGACCACTCTTCCCATTTGTCTCATCGCGGCCACGGTAAGATGGTTCAGCATCGGGTGGACGGAAACGATGACATCGGGCCTTCTTTTCTGCAAAAGTTTGGCAAGTTCTTTAACTATAAAGGGACGCGCTATCTTTTCAAGGCTCTGAAGTTTTTTAAGATCGTTAAGCCAGTAATAAAGCATGCCCCACATCTTTGGCGAATATTTTATTACAGGCCCGTAGAGCTTTGCAAAAATGTTCAAAAATGCGCTGCATTCGGCAAAAACATCCACCATTTCCTGCACCGGCGCGTTCTTTCCTTCCAGCTCTTCGACCGCCCTCATAAGCGAGGTGGCCGCGCTGCGGTGCCCTCCGCCGGTGTCAGAGAAGAGATAGAATATCTTTTTTTTCACTGTTGCGCTCCTTCGCCCTATTTTTTGTATCCGTGGGGATGCTTTAAATGCCACTCCCAGGTATCGGATATTATCTTTTCTATGGTGGAGTGCTTCTGCTGCCAGCCCAGGGCGCTTTTTATCTTTGTGGAACTTGCTATCAGGGCGGGAGGGTCCCCTGCCCTTCTGGGAGAGTCCACCGCATTTACACTTTTCTTTGTTATCTTTTCTGCGGCTTCCACTATCTGCCTTACCGAGAACCCGCTCTCCGACCCAAGATTGTAGACAGCGCTCTGCTTATTTTGCGCAAGTTTTTCTAGGGCAAGAACATGTGCAGATGCCAGGTCTTTTACATGTATGTAGTCCCTGATGCAGGTCCCGTCCGGGGTCGGGTAGTCGGTGCCGAACACCTTGACATCCTTTCTGGCGCCGGAAGCGGCATGAAGCACCAGCGGGATAAGATGTGTTTCAACCTCCCGGTCCTCCCCGATATCATTTTCAAGATCGGCTCCGGCCGCATTAAAATATCTTAGGCAAACATGCTTTATCCCGTAAGGGGCCTCATACCACCTCAGATATTCCTCAATCGTAAGTTTGGTCTGGCCATAAGTATTTTCCGGAAGAGTGGGCTCTGTCTCAACTATCGGTATCTTTTTGGGGGCTCCGTAAACCGCGGCAGAGGAGGAGAACACAAAGAGCCCCACTCCTTCTTTTGCCATGGCATTCATCACATTTATAGAACCCCGGACATTGTTCTCAAAATACTTGGCAGGGTCCTCTATGGATTCGGGAACTATGGTGAACGCGGCAAAATGCATCACCGCGTCAAACCCGCGGCCGGACAGGGCTTTCCTTATGCTTTCTTCTTCCCTGATGTCACCGATAATAAGCTCGATCCCTTTGGGAAGGATCTCCTTGTGCCCGCAGCAGAGGTTGTCAAAAACCGACACCTCATGTCCGCTCTTCAAGAGGTCCCTTACTGTGCAGCCTCCTATGAATCCCGCCCCTCCGGTGACAAGGACTTTCATTTCTTTTTTCCTTTAAGAGCCTGCTGGTATATGGCCTCGATCTGGTCGCCTATTGTTTTCCAGTTGTATTTGGTTTCCACCAGCTGACGGCCTCTTACGCCCATGCTCCTTGCCAGGTCAGGATCTTTAAGCAATTTGATGATCGCCGCCGACAGCCCCTCAATATCCCTGGGCTCCACCAGCAGACCGCTCTTTCCTTCTTCCATCACATTGTTGACCCCGGGTATGTTGGAGGCGATAACGGGAGTGCTGCAAGACATAGCTTCCAGCTGAACTATCCCAAAGGCCTCAAGCCTGTTAATTGAAGGGAACACATACATGGCGGCAGTTGAATAAAGCTGAACCATCTCATCAAGGTTCACTTTGCCCCTGAACTCTATGTGGGACCTTACCCCGACTTTGTCGATGAATTCTTCAATATGCGGTTTTTCTTCCCCGTCGCCGCAAAGTACGAATTTTGCATCCGGCACTTCTTTAAGGACCGCAGGAATGGCCCTGACCAGATAATCAATGCCTTTATTGGAAGCGAACCTGCCCAGGAACAGGACTTTTTTCCTGTCGCGGGAAGCCTCGGTAATACCCTGCTTCTGCCTTGAGGCATCGAACAGCTCATAATGTATCCCTATCGGAACAGCCTTATGGGGAAGTTTTTTCATGACGGGAGAAGTGGAAGCATAGCTTTCCGTAGTGTTTATTATCACATCAACTTTCGGCAGCACCCATCTTGCGTACATGTTTGTCAGCTCTTCGACGGACTTGATCAGCCATTTGGGCATTTTTCTTCCGAGGAAGTTCTCGGATATCGTGGTGTCGCAGTGATAGGTGACGATATGAGGGGCCCTGAGCCTGTTGCGTATCGCCCTTGTAAAACCGAACGCGGGGCAGTGGGAATGGACCAGGTCAAATCCCTTTAGCATCGAAAGGTTGAACTTAAAAGAAACAGGAAGATAGATGAAGTTCATTGCATCAAGACGGATAACATCCAGGCCTTCCATGTTCTCTTTTGAAGGAGCGCCTGCTTCTTTGGGCACATTGTTGGTGATGACGGTCACTTCGTGGCCTCTGGAGACCAGCTCCAAGGAAAGGTCCTTCACATATTTTTCGGTCCCTCCGAAATGAGGAAAAAAGAACGGAACACACATGGCTATCTTCATTTTTCAGGTCTCCTTTTTAAGCGGTCCAGTATTGAAGCCTTCTTGATGCTGTCTCGAACAGCGGATCAAACCTTCCGATCTTTTTGTAATATGTAAGCGCCTCCTTTATCTTATTTCTTTTCATTTCCAGATCGCCCAGGTTAAGGATGGCCGGCCCGAATTCTTTGTCGTTCTTAAGAGCTGCCTTGAACTCTTTTTCGGCCGAAGACAGGTCGCCCTTGAGCAGATAGCAGACCCCCAGGTTATTCCTGTATGCCGGGCTGCCTGCGTCCTGGCTGGAGACCTCAAAAAGGCGCGGCAGAGCGCTGTCAAGTTCTTTAGACATGATGTTAATTGCAGCCAAATTGTTGAGCGCCGGGTACAGCCCTGCGTCCAGCTGGCTTGCAAGGAGGAATTCTTCTTCGGCGGCTTTAAGATGCCCTTTTAGCAGGCGGTCAAAGCCTTTGTTGTTCTGGTCCTGTCCAAAAGACATGGAGGTAAGGTCCTCATCGTCTGAAAGCCTTGACCTTCTAAGGTCCCTGGCCCAGAGCGCGATCGGTTTTTCGAGGTCGTCGAGAGCAAAAACGAGGGCCGCGGCTTTGTTCCTGACGGAAGCAGGGTTTGCCTGCCCCATAAGTTCAACCCTTTTAGAGATGTCTCCCAGGCCTATGTCGCAGGCAAGCACAGCCTCGTAGCAAGCAAGCGCTCTTTGAACATCCCCCATGGCCTCATAACAGCTGCCCAAAAGCGCTCTTGCCTCGTTCACCGATCCCTCGCTGTCGGGGGCCTTTGCTTCAAGAGCTTTTTCGAACTGCACCTTAGCCATTTCAAAAAAGCCCTGCTCCTTAAAAGCCTGTCCCATCAGTTTGTGTGCCAGATGCGCCCTGGTGGTATCCTTAAGAGAATTCTGCAGGTGCCGTATCGCCGCCTCAAAATTGCGTTTTTTGAGCAGAACTTTTGCCAGGTCTATGTTAAGGGCCACCCTCCAGGAATCCTGCTCAACTTTTGCCTTTACAGAAGAGATCTCGATGTCCGTTTCTTTTTCGCTGGAGGCCCGGTATCTTTCCTGTATAGACCTGTCATAAGGGGCCAGTTTCAGCGCCGACCTAAAGGATTCTCCTGCCCGGTTATAGATGTTCAATTTGTGATAGGCCTGTCCCAGTATCAGGTAGGCGTCCGCAAGCGGTTTTCCCTTCTGCAGGTATTCTTCCGCCATGGCAATAGCCTTGCGGCATTCTCCGCCCGAAAGGAATGACTGCGAAAGAACAATAAGTGCCTTTGTCATTTTGGGGTCCTGCCTGAGCAGGTCTCTGCATTTTTTTTCTATCTCATCCGTCTCCGCCGGGTCCAGCCTTGCAACGGCCGCATATTCTTCCAGGGCTTTTTCTGTTTGTTCTTTGAACAGATAGATCTCGGCCAGGCTTCTGTGGGAAATGGCCTGGTCGGGATAGGCTTTAACTATCGAAAGATGGCCATCGATACAGGTATCGGCAAGCAAAGGATCCGCCTTAAAAAGCCTGTTGTAGAGCTCGGCCGCTTCGCTGAAAGACCCTTTACTTACAAGGCACTTTGCCAGCTGCAGCATTATGCTCCTGTTCTCGGGGTAGGAAGGAAGAGACTTTTTGAGCAGGCTTATCGAAACTTCGTTGCAGGTAGGATCGGCCTCAAGAGCCAGGGACACCTGGGATGATCCCTCTTCCGGCTTAAGGCTCCTAAAATACACTTCGGCAAGCACTAGCCTTACCCCGGGGTCTTTGGGCCACTGCTTAACTATGGCTTCAAGTTTTTCGCAGGCTTCCGCTATGGTTTCAGGGTCCTCTCCCGCCATTTTCAGTATCAGGGCCGCTGCCTTTCCCGGAGCTTTAATCCTTTCGTAAAGCTCGGTCAGGGTCCTTGCCGCCTGCACGCTTCCGGGTTTGTTCTCTATCAGCTGCTCGTAAAGGGAGATGGCTTCTGTGTATCTTTCCCTTTCTATATAGGCGGAGGCAAGCGCCTCAAGGAGCGAGTCCTCCCCTTTACCCGCCTTCATCGCCTTTTCTAGCAGCTCTATTGCGCCGTCTATCCTTCCCAGTTTAAGATAGATCTTTCCAAGGAGGTTGTAGATAACGGCGGTCTCGGGAGCGATCTCAACAAGCTCCTCAAGCTCCATTACGGCATCTTCAAGCTCTCCTACCGACAGATAATACTCTACCAGCCCCAATCTTATGTCTATGTTTTCCAGGTCTTTCTGTATCGCAAGCTCAAAAGCGTTCACCGCATCCGAAAACATCCTTGGGGCAAAAGAGGATGCCAGCTTGAACTCCTTTGCGGCTTCCCTATAGCTGCCCTTGAGAAGAAGATACCCTCCGAGGTCCCTGTGGGCTAACGGGTCACGGGGATCTTTTTTTAGAGCTTTTTTTATGGCTTCCGCCTGTTGTTCCATTTATTTAGAAATACCTTCTTTTATTATAAGGAAAGATCCGAGAATTGCAACAGTGGCGCTCGGGATCCAGGCCGCAAGAAAGGGAGCAAGCATGCCCCCTCTGCCCATCGAGCGGAATACCGAGGCAAAAACATAAAAGGAAAAAACGATGACCACCGAAAGCACAAAGCCCCAGGCCCTTCCGCCGCGAGGCGAGGGAAGGCTTAAGGGGATGCCTATGAGGGCAAAGACCAGAGTTGCGGCCGGAACTGAAAATTTCATATGGAACTCTGTAAGGAGCTGGCTGGTGTTGACCCCGCTTTTTTTTAGAAAAGATATCATGGCGCCGAGCTCTGAGCTGTTCATTTCCTGCGGGGTCTTGGGCTGGGAAAAATTCATCACGTTTTCCGTGACCAGTATTCTCATCTTTTCAAAGCTTGCCTCATATTTGAGGGCGCCGCTGTCGTCATAATTGTGTATCACTCCCTCAAATAAGATCCAGTCGGCGTCCTTCCAGGAGGCGGATCTGGCAGTGATCACTCTGGGATATTTTCCGGAGGACACTTCATAAATCATCAGACCTTCCATTTTTGACTGGGAGGGGATGATCCTGTTTATGTAATAGAACCGGTTGAAGTTGTCCTTAAAAAAGACCCTCTCTTTTATGTCCGGGGGGGGCTGTTTAAAGATGATCTGCCTAATGATCTTTTCGGACACCTTGTTGGACAGAGGCACCAGAGTCTCGTTGGTAAAAAAGGCCAGTCCGCTGACCGCAAGGGACACCAGAAGGACCGGAGCGCAGATACGGAAAAAATTGATCCCTGAGGTCCTTAGCGCGGTCAATTCGTTGTCCCTGGAAAGCCGTCCAAACACGATGGCGGTGGCAAAAAGAAAGGACACCGGATAGGTCAGCACCATTATTGAAGGGAGTTTATAGATCAGCAAGCGAAGCACCGCAAGCAACGGCACTCCGTTGTTGATTATAAGGTCCGTAAAGGTGAACAGCAGATCAACGGTCATTATCAGCACAAAACCGGCTATCCCCGCCAAAAAAGGAAGAAAAAGCTCGCTGATAAGATAGCGGTCAAGTATCTTTATTGCCACTCTTGTTCTCTCAGACGCCTCTTTTCCCTTTTGACCGCCTGCGCCAGCTGTCTTCTCTTTCTCTGCGAAGGCTTTTCATAGAACTCTCTCCTCTTCATCTCTTCTATAATGCCTTCTCTTTTTATCTTGCTCTTGAACTTTCTGAGCGCCTTGTCTATCGGCTCTTCTTTTCTTACCTCAACTCTGACCAAAATACTCACCTCATTTCTTATATCACTTTTCTATTCGCTGCAATGCGGATGACTTCAACCCGGGGGCCACTTCATGGGCCTGCCGCCCAGAAGATGAAAATGCAGATGGGGCACCGCCTGCCCTCCGTCTGCACCGGAATTTACAACCACCCTGTAGCCGGCCTTATCAAGGCCTTTTTCCTTTACCAGATAGCGGACAGCTTTGTGAAGAGCCTCAAGCACTTTGTCCTCCGTGGCGTCCTCAAGTTTCTCAATATGTTTTCTTGGAACTGCCAGTATGTGCACGGGAGCCTTTGGATCGATATCGTTAAAACACACCACCCTGTCGTCGCTGTAAACGACCCCCGGGGCCTTATCGTCCGAAACGATCCTGCAGAAGATGCAGCCGCTCAACTTTTTTCCCCTCCCGAGCCTTTGGGCTCATACTCATATTGTAGACAACAAAGCAGTTTTCCGCAAATCCCCGAAGTCTTGGTTTGGCTTATCTGTATCCCCTGCTCCTTAACCATTTTCACGGTCACTCTGGGAAAATCCTCCAGGAAGGTACTGCAGCAGAAAGCCCTTCCGCACGGTCCTATGCCGGAAAACAGGCGGGTCTCGTCCCGGGCGCTTATCTGGCGCAGTTCCACTTTTGTTGCAAGAAGCCCCGACAGTTCTCTGGATATCTCTTTCAGGTTCACTGTTTTTTTTTGGTCGGTTATCTTGTAATACAGTATCAGGCGGCTCATGTCAAAGAGGTATTCCAGCTGCAGCACTTTTACCGGAGCCTCATATTCGCGTATCTTGGAACAGACCGTACAGTATGCCTCTCTTTCTTTGGAAGTGAGCTCTTTTTCCTTTTCGGTGTCTTTGTCCGAAGCGTATCTGATGACCTTGCGGAGTTTTATATCTGAGCCGGGATGCCTGCCGTGCTCTTCTTCCACTGATACTATCCAGCCAAACTCGGTGCCTCGGTCGCTCTCAACGACCACCGCATGGCCCAATTTGAGCTCGTCATCCTTGTAGCCCTTAAGCGGCGTTATATTGTTGAACTTTCTGAATTTTATGCCCAATAGTTTCATAGTGCCCCGCCCAGCCTAAGAGCCATGTGGTCAAGCGCTATCCTCTTGTTGGCCTTTCTTTTTATGTCCCTTGCAGTATCAAGCACTATCCTTGAGTCCGAGAACCTTTTTAGGCCGAAGAAATGTTTGGCAACGGCATAAAGCTTTGGCATGAGAGTATCCTTGTCCGATGCCAGTTCCTTGGAAAACGACAAAAACGATGACAACTGTCCTGACGGCAGTTTGACCCCGGCGTAGACTTCTTCTTCGGCCGGGTTAGTAAAGAGTACCTTCTGGCATCTTGAGATCACGGTTCTCGGAAGATGGTCTTCTCTTGCGCTGGTCAGGATAAAAACCACTCTTTTAGGCGGTTCCTCAAGTGTTTTAAGAAGGCAGTTAAATGCCTCGGGGGTCAGCCTTTCACTTTCGCAGATCAGCACAGCAAAATATGAGCCTTCAGAGGGCCCGTATTTTATGAGTTCCTGAAGCTCCCAGATCTGTTCTATGCCTATGGTCTGCCTGCCTTCTCTGGGCTCAAGCTCCAGAACATCGGGATAGACACCTTTCTTTATTCGGGAGCAGGAACTGCACTTGCCGCAAAGCGTGTGGCAGTTGAGAAGCGACGAATAATCAACGGCTATTTGCCTCATTTCGGCCAAATTTTGACCGCAGAACAGGAATGCGTTAGGGATCCTTTTGTTCTCAAAAGAGCCAAAAAGCATCCTTTTTGCCCTTTGTTCTCCCTTTATCTGGGTAAATTCCATGATGTTTTGATTTTAGCATAAATGGCACTGTATTTATACGAGGGAGGACATCAAGAATAAGCCTTTTTGAGCCCGAAGCTAAAGCTTCGGCTCCACAGCTAAAAGATATAGGAGATTGCTCTTCTCCGACCTCACCCCCACCCCTCAGAAAATCAGGCTGGGAAATTGCTGGATATACGATCATAGCCGGCTTAACTAAGAAGAGACCATAAACTTGAGGTGCCAATTTGGCACCTCAAACTGGGGAGGAAGAAGGTATCTGCCATATGTCTTTACTGAACAAGGAGTCGCTATGTTATCAAGCGTACTAAAAAGAGACAGAGCGATTTTTGTTAATATTCAAATAATGCGGGTATTTACAAAATTAAGAAAAATGCTGCTTTCTCACTCCGACCTTAAAAAAAGATCGAAAAAATGGAAAAGAAGTACGACGGCCAATTCAGGATCGTTTTTGATGCTTTAAGGGAAATGCTGCGCGTAGAATAAAAGCCTAAATACAAGATCGGGTTTTTAAGGGGCTGAACCCTTCGGCGGGCTCAGGGCAAGCGCCTCGGCTCCACAGCCAAAAGATATAGGCGATTGCCGTTCCGGGCGACGACAATGGGGCTGGATAAAGAATAACTCTATTTTATCGCCCGCTCAGCGAGACCGCCGGGGGCTCGATACAAGCAAGTCGGAGCTTACGGCAATCGCGGGGGAGCTGGGGGCGGAGCCCCCGCGAGTTTCTTTTGCTACTTTTCTTGCCGATGCAAGAAAAGTAGGAAGAAAAGGTCCGAAAAGTAAATAATGAAGATCTATTTTACCGCGGTCGCCCTATACACATCATAGACATCCGACACTTTTCTTATGGCATCCATCACTTGCTTGAGCTGCGATGAGCTTTTAACGTCCACAACAAGCGTGATTATGGCGCTACTGCCTTTTTTGGTCTTAACATCAGCTGAGCTGATATTTGTTTTGGTTTCCGAGATTTGTGCCAGGATATCTTTTAGGACCCCGACCCTGTCAAAGGCTTCCACTTCTATGCTGACCGGATAAAGGGCGCCGGAGCTCTCGTCCCACTGCACCTCCACGCATTTTCCTTCCTTCTTTTCATGAGCGGCAAGGCTCTTGCAGTCCGCTTTGTGGATAGACACTCCCTTGCCTTTTGTGACAAATCCCACCACCTCGTCGCCCGGCAGAGGATAACAGCACTTGGAAAACCGGGTAAGTATGTTCTTTGCCCCCATCACCCTGATGCCGGAGGACGGGGCCGCCTTTTTGGGAGGCTGGGACAGCATGGGCTTGAGAACTTCTTCTTCGGTCTGGGGCAGCGGTTTTTTCTTTTCCAGGTTCTGCCTGATCTTTTTTGCGGTCGCAAAAGCACTCATCTCCCCCCAGCCTATAAGGGCAAAGAGGTCCTGCCCGTTTGCTATGTTCTGCGCATTGAACAGGAACCTTAGGTTTTCTTCCGAAACCGCCTCCGGATCATCCACTCCAAGGGCGTTAAGCTCCTCCAGCAGCAGAAGTCTTCCTCTTTCAATGTTGTCCTCTCTCTTTTGTTTCTTGAGCCAGTTCTTTATCTTGGCCCTTGCCCCGGAGGTTCTTACAAAGTCGAGCCAGTCAAATCTCGGGTTTTCCTTGCTGCCGGTCAGGATATCTATGATATCCCCGTTCTTGAGCTTGTAATCAAGAGGCACTATCTTGCCGTTTACCTTGGCTCCCTGGCAGCGGTGTCCCACCTGTGTGTGAACATGATAGGCGAAATCAATGGGCGTGGAATCCACCGGAAAGGAGAACACATCGCCCTTCGGGGTATAAACAAAGACCTCATCGATAAACAGGTCGATCTTGAGACTTTCCATGAAGTCTTTTGCATCCTTGACATCCTTCTGGTAGTCAAGCATCTGGCGCAGCCACGCCAGTTTTGAATCAAACGCCTTGTCGGTTCCCTTTTCCTTGTATCTCCAGTGGGCTGCTATGCCGTATTCCGCCGCCTTGTGCATTTCGTGCGTCCTTATCTGCACTTCAACAGGTTTTCCGCTGCTTCCTATTACGGTCGTATGCAGCGTCCTGTAGCCGTTGGGCTTGGGCATGGCGATAAAATCCCTGAACCGTCCCGGGATGGGTTTCCAGATGGAGTGTATGACCCCCAAAACCGCGTAGCAGTCTTTTACCGAATCCACCAGCACCCTGATGGCGATCAGGTCATAGATGTCGTCAAACTCCACATTTTTCTGTACCAGTTTCTGGTAGATACTGTAAAAATGCTTGGTCCTTCCGGATATTGAGGAGCTGATCGCCACTTTTCCCAGGGATTCATTAACCTGGAAAATGAAGTCTTTCATAAAGTCCTCGCGCTCCTGCTTTTTTTGCGCCACCAGCCCTTTTATCTGGTCAAACTTGTCCTTTTCGAGGTAGTAAAACGCCAGGTCCTCCAGCTCCCACTTTAGGCTCCAGACCCCAAGCCTGTGGCACAGGGGAGCATAGATCTCCCTTGTCTCGAGCGAGATCTCCTTTTGTTTTTCGACAGGCAGGTATTTCAGGGTTCTCATGTTGTGGAGCCTGTCAGCCAGTTTGATAACGATGACCCTTATATCCTCGCCCATGGCAAGGAACATCTTCCTGTAGTTCTCTGCCTGGTGCTCCTCCTTGGAGCCAAAAGATATTTTACCAAGCTTTGTCACCCCCGCAACAAGTCTTGCCACGCTGTGTCCAAAAAGGTCTGACACCTGCTTTTCGGTTATTCCGCCGTCCTCGATCGCATCGTGGAGCAGGCTGGCGCACACGGAGGAAGAATCCTGTTCAAGCTCTGTAAGGATCTCTGCCACGGCCATCGGATGTGTAATAAACGGCTCGTCAGAAAGGCGCTTTTGCCCGCGGTGCGTCTTTTCGGCAAATTCGTAGGCGGTCTTTATAAGATCGGTCTCGGCATTTGGCTCGTAGGCTTTTATTTTTGCGATCAGTTCTTCTATGGAAAGCATTTGGCTACCGTTTTGGGCCCCTGCCGTAGGACACGGTCCTTCGGTCCATCACGCCGATACTCGGCGGAATGGCGGATCTTTTTCTGTGCTCATACGGTCTGCTTTGCGGCTGATGCTGCAACGCCTGCTTGTCGGGGATCATTTTTGACACGGCTATTATTTTTGCTGAATTTTCCAGGCACACTGCCCATTCGTAGGCCTCTTCAAGTGTTGCGGCAGCGACAAAGAATCCGTGCCCCTTGACCGCTGCGGCCTTGTATCCGGAAGAAAAGTTGGAAGAGATAGACCTTGCGGCCTCTTCGGTGGAAATGCCCTGCCTTAGTCTTACTATAGGCACTCCGTTCTGGAATATCATCGAGCCTTTGGTGTCCGGAAGCATGATCTTGTTCTCGGTGATGGAAAGAGCGCAGACATACGGGGAGTGCGCGTGGATCACTGCGCCGCAGGTGCCTGCCTGGTATATCGCCCTGTGAACGGGCAGATCAACGCTGGCCTCCTGGTCCTTTTCCGATTCCTCAAGCACAGGCACATCAACAAGGTCATAGTCCTTCAGGTCCGAGAGCCAGCAGTTCCTTTTTGTGATGCGCAGGTCTGCCTCCTGCCTTATGCTTATATTGCCACTCTTGGGATCGTTCATCCCCAGCAGGAACAGCGCACTGCCTATCGCCTTGAATCTTTCGAACATATCCTATTCTCCTTTTCCCGTTTTGTTTAAAGACATTCAAATCTAGAAAAAGCCAGGAACTCGCCAAACCTGCCGGTTATGTCCTTTTCCTTAAGGCTCTTCATCCTGTCAAGAGAAAAATCCTCGACATTGTAAGAAGCCATTACGGAGCCTATGATAACGGCTTTTTTGATGTTCTCTATGCTCGTATCATTTGTTTTTGCCAGATACCCGATAAACCCTCCGGCAAAACTGTCGCCCGCGCCGGTCGGGTCCTTGAGATTTTCCTGCGGATAAGAAGGAGCGGAAAAATGGCAGTCCCTGGAAAAATAGAGCGCCCCGTGCTCTCCTTTTTTCACTACCACGGCCTTTGCTCCATGTCCAAGCAGTTTTTTTGCCGCCGTAACCACCGAGGGGGTTCCCATCAACTGCCTTGCCTCCATGTCGTTGAGCAGCATCAGATCAACTTTTTTTGCCACTTTCAGAAGCGCCTGCTTTTTTGTGTCTATCCAAAAGTTCATGGTATCTGCAATGACGAACTTGGGTCCTTCCAGGCTCTCGACAACTTTTAACTGCAGCTCGGGGTTCATGTTGGCAAGAAAAACGAACCTGCTGTTCTTTGAGGGATCCGGTATCTTGGGATCAAACTGAGCAAAAACATTCAGCTGTGTGTCAAGCGTATGGGCCTGGTTCATGTCGTATTCGTAGTAGCCGTCCCAGTGAAAGGTCTTGCCGTCCACTGTCTGAAGGCCGGCAAGATCAATGCCCCTGCCCTCAAGAAAGCGCACATGTTCTTTTGGAAAGTCCCTTCCGACTATGCCCACAAGCGCCACCCTGGAGAAAAAACTGGCGGAAACAGAAGCGTGGACGGCAGAACCCCCGAGGATGTTTTCTTTTTCCCCGAACGGAGTTTTAATGTTGTCAAGAGCAACGGAGCCTACGATAAGAACGGGCATTAAGATAAACCTTCCGTATAAAATGATCTAACAATGATGAGAATATGTATGGGATTATTATAACACATGGAATTATATCTTTGAAACCATCAATAAAGCAGAAAGAAAACTCCCGAAGCAATAAGTATTATCCCAAAATAATTAAAACTGGATAATCTTTCCCCAAACACAAAAAATGAGATCAGGGACACAAAAATATAAGTCAGTGCCGTTAAAGGAAACACCAATCCCAGCTTAAATCTGGAAAGTACATACATCCACAGAAAAAATGAAACGCTCATAAGCAAAATACTGACAACAATGTATGGGTTTCTAATAATTTGAAGTATAAAAGCAAAAACATCCTTTGCCCCTTTATATTGGAGGATTCCTATTCCGTTTGTTCCCAACTTCAAAAGCGCCTGGCTAAAGGCCATAACCAGGGTATAAACAAATACCCACAACAAAAATAGCTTATCCTGCATTTGAAAACCTTTTTGTTTTTTCCCATTTATTTTCAGAGCGGATCAGCTCCAAAAAAATCACCTTTGCCGCAATAACGAGCCAAAGCTGGTAATAAAAGTACAAGACAAGAGAAGCTGAAATATTTTTCAATGAGACTTCCCTATTGTAAATCAGGCACGCCAAAAGCTGAAGAAAAAGGACTATATAGAATATAAGCCAAAGAG
>CAYUCV010000014.1:16649-31068 GCA_964443545.1 uncultured bacterium | reverse complement strand
TTCTACTAGTCAGATTATACTGAAACTACTTGTCTAGTATAAGGGGTACGTCCCAATTTGCCTTTCCGGGAATTTCCACCGTATTTCCATCGTATTTCTATTGTATTTCCCATGTATTTCTATCGTATAATTAAATCTATGCTTAACCGCAGGGTCATTTTACTTGTGCTCATAGTATTGTTGACTGCATATGCCTTTGGAAAATCAACTGATCCGGCCGGCAACCTTGTCTTTGCACTCGGAGGCGAGATCTCGATACTTAATCCGATACTGTCGGCGGACTCGGCCTCTTCCTCGGTTGAGGGGCCGATCTTTAATGGTCTTACCAGGATCAACGAAAAACTCGAAATAGTCCCGGACCTGGCAGAAAGATGGACGGTTTCAAAGGACGGAAAGGTCTTCACCTTTTTCCTTAGAAGAGATGTCAGATGGCACGACGGTGCCCCCTTTACCGCGCGCGATGTTAAATTCACTTTTGATTCTATCCTTGATCCCAAAGTGAATTCTGTCAGAAGAAGCGATTACATCATTGACGGCAAACCCATCAAGTTCAATGTCGTTGACCCTTATACCGTTAAGGCAGTGCTTCCCAGGCCCTTTGCCCCTTTTCTTGCTTCCGCCGGCATGTCAATATTGCCGGCCCACCTGTTAAAGGGAAAGGACCTAAATACTTCGTCCTTTAACCAGAAGCCGGTCGGTACCGGGCCTTTTAAGTTCAAAGAATGGAGGGCCTCCGATCATGCAACGCTTGTCAGGAACGAGAAATACCATCTGGGGGCTCCGCTCCTTTCTTCCATTATCTACAGGATGATCCCGGACGAAAATTCCAGGCTGATAGCTCTTGAGTCGGGACAGATAGATGAAAGCGATGTGCCGCCCAGAGAGGTCGGCAGGATAAAGCGCCTGAAGGGGGTCAAGGTCTATGAGTACGAGGCCCTTACCTATACTTACCTGGGATTCAATCTTGCCAGCCCGGTCTTTTCTGACAAAAGAGTGAGGCAGGCGCTGGCGTATGCAACAGATAAACAGCAGCTGATAAACCTGATCTTTCTGGGCTCTGCTTCTGCCGCCTACAGCCCGTCCTCTCCTGTTTCCTGGGCGTATGAAAGCAATGTGGAAAAGTATCCCTTTAACAGAAAAAGGGCGGAAATACTGCTGGATGAGGCCGGCTGGAAAAAGGGGCCTGACGGGATAAGAAAAAAAGGCTTAAAACCGCTGGAGTTCACCATCCTGGTCAACCAGGGTAATAAGGAAAGAGAAAAAGCGGCCGTCATCCTTCAATGGCAGTACAAAAAGATAGGTGTAAAGGTGAACATCCGCGTCATGGAATGGAGCGCGATGTTAAGGATACTAAATGCCAACAAGGACCCCAAGGAGTTTGATGCTGTCATAATAGGCTGGTCGCTCGGAATAGATCCGGACCAGTACAGCATCTGGCACTCATCGCAGTACCCGTCGGGGCTCAACTTTGTTAAATACAAAAATCCCAAAATTGACAGCCTTCTGGAAGAAGGCCGCACCACCATGGACAGGGAAGGACGGCGAAGGATATATTCTCAATTGCAAAAGACGATAGCCGCGGACCAGCCGTATATCTTTCTCTGGTACCCAAAGGCTGTTGTTGCTGTATCAGAAAGAGTGGGAGGGCTTTCAAAGCCCGGCCCCGCGGGGCTGTTCCTTAACATAGAAAAGGTGTTCGTCACAAAATGAATGGGACTAAACCCTCTCCCCAGCCCCTCTCCCTTGTCAGGGCGAGGGGGATTTGGGTTTTCTCCCCCTGACAAGGGGGAGATTAAGAGGGGGTTTATTTCGGAAGAACTAAAGGATTTTGTATGAAACAATATATATTTAAGAGATTTATCAGCCTTATCCCTCTTTTGCTGGGGGTTTCGCTGGTCTCTTTCTTGATAATGCACCTTGCTCCGGGAGATCCTACCGCGATGCTGACGGATCCTTCTGTCAAGCCCGAGGAGCTCCTGAGGCTGAGGCAGAACTGGGGACTGGACAGGCCTTTGATAGTACAGTATTTCTATTGGCTCTGGCACGCAATAAGGTTTGATTTTGGCACGGCATACATGCTCAACAGGCCCGTGGCCGCGGTAATAGCCGAGAGGCTGCCTGCCACTCTCCTGCTCATGGGGACTTCTTTTGTGGTAACGCTATTGATAGCTGTGCCTTTGGGGGTCCTTTCTGCGGCCAAAAAGAAGGGCTGGTTTGATAACTTTGTTACGGTTATTTCTTTTGCCGGAATGTCTATCCCGTCCTTTTGGCTGGCGCTGATGCTGATGCTGTTTTTTTCGGTCAGATTTGAGCTTTTCCCGGCAGCCGGGATGTATGATCCGTCGCTTCAAGCCCCTTCATTTTTTAAAAGCGCCATAGATGTTGCCCGGCACATGGTGCTTCCTGTTGCAACAATGGTTATCGTCGGGCTTGCCGGGATAACCAGGTATGTGCGCTCCAGCATGCTGGAGGCTCTTTCACAGAACTATATAAAAGCGGCAAGGGCCAGAGGGCTTTTTGAAAGGACAGTCATTTTTAAGCACGCGCTCAGGAACGCTCTGCTTCCCCTCATTACTTTGATTGGACTGAGTCTGCCGGAACTGTTCGCCGGGGCTTTTATAGTTGAAACCATCTTTGCCTGGCCGGGAATGGGCCGGCTCGGTGTGGCCGCTGTATTTTCACGCAATTACCCCGTGATAATGGGGGTTGTCATGTTCTCGGCTTTTTTGATAGTGATAGGAAATCTTTTGGCGGATGTCTGCTACGCCCTGGCCGATCCAAGGATAAGATATGAAAAAGTTCAAAAAAAATAAACTGGCGCTGATCGGTGCAGCCATACTCTTGTTCATGGCCCTGGCGGCTGCTTTTGCGCCGGCGCTATCCCCTTATGATCCAAACGAACTGGGACAGGTGGCGCTGGAGGCTCCCTCTGCAGCGCATTTGCTGGGTACGGATGATTACGGAAGGGACATATTTAGCCGTATCCTGTTCGGCGCAAGAGTTTCACTTACCATTGGGTTTGTCGCCGTATCGATCTCTGTCCTTATCGGGTCCCTGCTGGGAGCATTGGCAGGATATTATGGCGGCGCGGCGGATTCTATAATAATGAGATCTGTGGATGTGATGCTGGCTTTTCCTTCCATCTTTCTCATCCTTGCCGTACAGGCAGTTCTCTCGCCTAATATCTATAATGTAATGATAGTAATAGGACTTACATCCTGGATGGGGGTGGCAAGGCTGGTAAGGGGCGAGTTCCTTTCGGTAAAGGAAAGGCCTTTTGTGGAAGCCCTGCGCTGTCTTGGTGCGTCCGACATAAGGATCATCTTCAAACATATTCTTCCGAACTCATTTGCTCCGGTAATTGTGGCGGCAACTCTTGGCATGGCGGGGGCCATCCTTACCGAATCAGCACTTAGCTTTCTCGGGATGGGGGTCCAGCCGCCGTATGCCTCCTGGGGCAACATGCTGCAGGATTCGCAGGCCTACCTGCGCCTTGCACCGTGGATGGCGCTGGTGCCGGGTCTCTTCATCTTTATCACAGTGTTGTCGATCTATTTTGTCGGAGAAGGGATAAGAGGGGCCTCGGACCCCAAGGAAAACTAAGGGATGCTCGAAATAAAAGAACTTGCAACTTATTATTATTCCGAGAATGGGACAGTAAAAGCCCTTGACGGGGCAAGCCTTTCCATAGGAAAAGGGCAGATCGTGGGCCTGTCGGGAGCCTCGGGCTGCGGCAAAAGCACTCTTGGCCTCTCCCTTATGCAGCTGATAGAGCCTCCCGGAAAGATAGTAAAGGGAAGCATAAAACTGGACGGCAGAGAATTGCTTGGCCTTGAAACAGAGCAGATCAGGCAGCTCAGAGGAAAAAGCATCTCGATGGTCTTTCAGGACCCGTTTTCCACGCTTAACCCGGTCTTGACCATAGGGGACCAGCTATCCGAGTGCCTAAGGCATCATTTTTCCATGGGAAGAAAAGAGGCAAAGGAAAGGGCCGTTGAGGCGCTGGCAAAAGTAAAAATAAATGAGCCGGCAAAGAGATACGGAAGCTATGCCCACGAGCTTTCCGGCGGAATGAGGCAAAGAGTGATGATAGCCATGGCAGTGCTTTGCGGCGCGCGCTATCTGATAGCCGACGAGATAACCAGCGCTCTTGATGTGCTGAGCCAGCGCCATATAATGCTGCTGCTGGAAGAATTAAGGACAACAGAAGGGTTGTCCGTTCTTTTGATCTCCCATAACAGGCCTCTGCTTGCCAGGTACTGCAGCCGCATTTACGGAATGAAGGACGGAAAATGCTTGAACTAAGGAATATAACAAAGGACTTTAAAGGCAGCAGGGCCCTTGACGGAATCAGCCTTAAGGTCGAAGAAGGTGAAATCCTTGGGATAATAGGAGAGTCAGGAAGCGGAAAGACCACCCTTGCAAGAGTGGCCTGCCGCCTGATAGAAGTGGACAGAGGCGAAGTGCTTTTTGAAGGGGCAGGGGATATCAGGCGTCTCAGGAATAATGTACAGATGATCTTTCAGGAACCTGCCTCCAGCCTTGACCCAAGGATAAAGATAGGGGAGTCCCTTTTGGAAGCGCTTATAATACACAACAGAACTTCCGATGCATCCCAAAGGCAGGCCGTCAAAAACAAGCTGGCTGAGGTGGGGCTGGACATTGTGTTGTATCACAGATATCCGCATGAGCTTTCCGGCGGCCAGTGTCAGAGGGCCTGCATAGCCAGAGCTCTGCTTACAGAGCCCCGCCTTCTGGTGCTGGACGAGCCGGTTTCCTCTCTTGATCTTGAAGTGCAGAAAACCGTAGTAGACCTGCTTATGGACCTTAAGAAAAAGAACAGCCTGACATACATCTTCATTACCCATGATATTGCTCTTGCAAAGGACTTCTGCTCAAGGATAGCCGTCATGAAGAGCGGAAAACTGATAGAAGAAGGAAGAACTGCGAACCTGATCAACTGTCCAAAAGACCCCTATTCCCGATCTCTGATAGAATACTCTCTCTAGAAGGGATTACTTAAGCCACCACCAGACATCCGGTTCCTCGCCTGTCCTGGCTTTGGTCTGCTGGCGGGACATGCGCTCGATCTCGGTCCCCATTTCCTTCATCTTTTTCGGTGTTATGAGGTGAGGGGTCAGCATGGCTATGATCTCTTTCTTTTCCCAGAGAAGCTCTTTTTTCTTGAAGAAGTTGCCTATAAACGGGATGTCCATAATAATGGGGACTCCGGTCGAGGTTTCTTTGCTCTTGTTCTTGATAAGCCCGCCTATAATTATCGTTTCACCGTCCCTTACTATCACAGTCGTTGTGGCCTCCGTTGTATTCTTTTGCGGCAGGCCGTCGGTGGTGATGGAGCCCTCGCTAACCTCGGGATGGATCTCCATCTTTATGGAGCCGTCGCTGGAAATATAGGGAGTGAACTCCAGTTTTGTGCCGACCTCAAGATAATCGACATTCTGGATGGTCCCGGTCTGCGTGGTTATCGAGGTCTTGTATCCAAGCTTTGACCCGCTTATTATACTGGCTGACTTTTCGTTGACCGCGATCACCTTGGGATTGGCCAGCATATTGAATCCTTCTTTATTTTCAAGCGCCTGCAGATAGGCCTCGGCATTTCCTCTGACCACATGCGCGTAAAAGCCCGGGACCCCGACCGCGGCAGGATTGGCGGTGCCTTCGGTCTGGACGGTGTAAGTGGAGCCCGCGTATTTTCCTTTTACACCAAGAGTTGAAGGAGTGGCTGCGTTGCCGGCCGTTATTTCCATGATACGGGACTCTACCAGCACCTGATTAGGAGTGGCTGTCAGTTTTTTTATGATGCCCGAGACCTTGGCAATGTTTTTTGCCGAACTTTCTACGACAATGATGTTGGAGCCTTTGGTCGAAATAATCTTTGTGTCTTCATATCCGAGTTTGTTGAGCGTTTCCCTTACATCATCTGCCGAAAGAAAATTAGATACAAAGGTCTTGGTTATCATTCCCTTTTCTTTGGCTATTACATCGCCCATAGAAGGCTCATAGGGAGCAGTTATCCTGATGATGTCGCCTTCTTTTTTTGCAATGAGCCCGGAAGCCTTTATTATGGAAAAGAGGGCTTCGGAAGCGGTCACATCCTTTAAAGAGATCGTGACCTTGCCTGTTATGTTCTTGCCGGTGACTATATTAAGACCGGCTTCCTGCCCCAGGGCCGAGAGCACCGAGCTTATCGGTGCGTCTTTGAGGTTAAGGGAGAGCTTTGTCCCGTTTACCGGAAGAAGAGGCTGCGCTTCCGGTTCCTGGCAGAAAGAGGGGATAAAGGCGCCAAGAGCAACAAGCACAAAGGCTGCCATAAATGCGGCCAGGAGCTTTTTTGCCACTTAGCGGTTACCTCCCTAAAGACAAAGTATATATCTTTCCCGATTTCTTTACAATAACTTTTTTGGGCTCTATGCTTTGGACCTCAAATCCTTTTACTGAGGCTCCCACGCCAACGAGTTCCCCGTCGACAAAGGCTTTTAGAGAGCCGGCGTCAAATACTCCGGCAAATACAGGGAGCTTAGGGGCTCTTTTTGCCGGCTGTTTTTTGGATGCTGACACGGTCCTCTTTTTAACGGAAGGGGCCTTTATGCCTCCGGCAAAGAAGGGGTCAGTCAAATGCACCTTGTAGGGGCTAAGCGTGTCGGTGTCGGCCTTTACCGGACCTCCGGAAGAGACAAAGGCCGAAAGGTCCATTTTTATATTAAGCAGAGGAGGGGACGGCGCCTTGCTTATGTCCAGAGTGTCTATCCTTATGGTTATGGGCAGGTTCTCTATGTTCATTATGTAGGAATTGAGACTGTCAAAATCGCAGGTAAAGGCGACCTTGATCGGTACCCTTTTATATTTCTGCTCCTGGACAGGGGCCATGGGCTGGATAAGATCGTAATGGATGTTAAGGCCTTTTGCGCTGTTGGCAATAAAGCCCTGAAGAAGGTAGGGGATCTCCAGTTCATTGGGTATCTTTTCGCTTATCTGGGCAAGCTGCTTTTCGATCATTTCATGTACGGGAAGTTTTCCCTTCTGAAGTATATCGGCCGGCCTTATCAGTTCTATTTCCCGGGCGGTGGTTTGCAGCGCCAGTTTAAGGTCCGAGATCTTTTTGGCCTTTGCTTTGTAGTAGAAGTTATAATACCCCCAGCAAAGGGCGCAGATCACCAGGGCCGCAACAGCCGCTTTCTGCCAGAAAGGTCTTTCGGTTCCCATTTACAGGTCCACCGCAAAGGTCATGTTGAACAGGCTTTCTGCCCCGCTGGGGCTTTTTTTTGCCTCTATCAATACTGTTTTACTGAACATCGAAGAGCCTTCTATGTTTTTAAGCAGAGTTCCTATAGATTGTACCGAGGGGGCCGAACCCGATATTACAAGGTATTTTGAGGCGTTCACATAAGAAACACCACTGAGTGTTACGGAAGGAGGCAGTATGTTGGTGAGCTCTGTAAGTATACCCCTCAAAGGAGCCTGTTCTTTTTCTATTCTTGAAAGTATCGCCCGCCGCTCGGAAAGCAATTTAAGGTCGGTCAGGAGGATCTTTTTTTCTTCAAGCTGTTTCGAATAGAAGCCGATGGTCTTGTCCAGGTTGTATCCTGTAAACAGGGCCGCCGCGATGAATACAGCCAGAACAGCGGCCGAGACGATAGCAGGGACTTTGGCGGAAGGGGACGGCAGCGACAAAGCCGGGATAAACCTTTCAAGGTCAAACGGGAGCGAAAGGGACAGGGTTTCTTTTTTTCTGGAGTAAAGGTTGATCTCCTTTGCCCGGGACAGCGCCAGCCCTATGGAGGTAGTGAGATGGGACAGGTCCTGCTCCAGCTGTTTCGCATCTATACTATCCGAGACTTTTATGCTGACAAGTTTGTCAAGCGTTTCGACCTTAATTCCGAGGCCCGAGGACAGGTATTCCGCAAGGTTAAGCAGTTTGGAAGAGCCCCCCGATATTATGACCCGGTCTATCCTGGTCTTGTTGTACTGTTCCTTGTAATAGTCAAAGGACCTTAAGATGTCGTTCATCAGCCTCTTTAGCACCGGCTTCATTATCTGGAGGATATTGGACAAAGGCACTCCGTCAGAAGTCTTTTCTTCGGTGCCTTCTTTGGGAATGCCGTACTGCCTTTTGATCTTTTCCGCCTGCTCGTAGTTGATGTTCATCTGCCAGTTATCGGATACAAAGAGTCCTACCATAGCGTTGGTGATGTTGTTGCCGGCTATCGACAGTTCCCTGTAAAAATCAAGTTTTTGCCCGTCGAAAAAACTGATCCCGGTTATTTCTGCTCCCATGTTGATAAAGACCGTAACAGTTGAGTCCTTTAACTGTCCCTCTGTCCTCAAAAGGTTCCAGGCGGCAAAGGGCGGCACCGAGATGCCTTTTAACGGAAGCCCGGCTTTTTCTGTAAGGCCCCAGCTTTTTTCAAGAAGTTCTTTTTGCGCGGCCACTAACCAGGTGTCAAGCTTATCAATGCCTTTGTCCTGGGCAGGTCCCATAACATATTTGTCTATGACCACCTTGTCCACAGGGAACGGGAAATGAGTTTTGGTCTCCCACTTGATGGCTTCTGAAAGGTCTTTTCCAGAGAGCTTTGGCAGAAGGACCCTTCTGATGCTGACATCGGGGCCCGAGGTCATAGCATAGACATCTCTGTTCTTGTCTTTTGAAAACCCGGAGGCGGCTTCTTTTATTGCGGAAGAAAGAACGAATATCCGGTCCTGCCCCTCTTTGGCCTGGGGCACTTCGACCACCGCGTAGTTCTCAAGAAGGGCATCTTTTTCGGAGATCTTAAGCTGGGCCATGCGGACATAGCCGCCGCTTATATCAAGGCCTATAAGGATTTTTGCCTTGTTGCTTAACAAGCCCATATCAGTCAAGCTCCATAAAAGAGCCTTTGATAACGGATAAGCCTCCGCTGGACAGTCCCGGCGGAGGAGCCGGCAAATAAGAGGGATCATATTCGATCGATATCAGGCCGAGCTATAAAGAAGTAGCAGGATTAACAACAGCCCCGTAAATATTTGCCACACCTATAACGGTTACTGCAACATCCCACGAATACAAAATCCCGTAGATCGTATCATCGCCGATAAGAGTGATCTTTGGGGCGATAACAGAACCTTTGATGCGGTTGCTGCCGTAATCAGATATGCTGGTTGCTGAGTATAGAACGGTATCCTCCTGGAAATTAGTTGTTTTAAACAGACTCCCTATTGTCATTTTTCCGTTGCTGATGATCTTTGTGTCCGGGGAGACATTAGCCCCTCCCAGCATATTAACCTTTCCGGTTGCGGCAATAACTCCTCCGCCGGTAATATTGCCGTTAATTGAAAGGTTTCCATTAACATATAGTGTTCCCCCGTTGAGGTTGTAGTCTTTGTAGCTCTTGTTGCCTGAGGGCACTTTGCCGGCCTCTACGATCTGTTCGTCATAATAAGAGGTGTCAAGCGAAGGGAGCCCGGGCGCCGGATCGAGTATCTCTGTCGGAGGGGTTGGTGTTCCGTTGACCGTAAGAGTGTGCCCCGGGGATAGATACACGCCTCCCACGGGATGATGGTTTAAGGTCAGAATGTTGACATTGCCGTTGGCAAAGATCGGTCCGGTAACTTTGGCCAGTCCCGCCAGAGTAAAATTCCCGTTATTGTATATGGCGTAGTTAAATGCGACCGGAAGCGCGACAGAAGACATCCTCTGTTGAAGAGACCTGGCCTGGCCGGCGGCCTCTCCCGTGGATGTAATGATCACCGAACCCGAAGCGCCGTCGATCACGGATACGGTGTACTGCCCTCCGGAAAAAGACTCGGTTATGCCGGTTGTTCTCCAGGTGCTTCCCTGGCCTCCAAGACCTGTGGGGGTGGTAAGGTTCCATATGGCTTTTTGAATGCCGGCTTCGGCAATATAGAAAGCCCTGACGCGGTTTTTTTCTAACGGAAGGTTTTGTATCCTCCCGATCAGTATATAAAAGAACGACATGAAGATCGCCGCAATGGCCACCAACAGGATGAATGTCAGAAAAAGACTGCCGTTGTTGTTACGCGAAAAAGTTCTCATAAATTCCTCGGTGTTACGGTGGATTCTTTTGTGGAGAGCTGATCCCCGCTGCCGGTGACCACTTTAATGTCTATTTTTTTTATGGACGGCAGAAGAACGCTGTCATAAGTGATCTCGAAAGCGTTCACGTTGCGTGCGATAGGATGCTGCTGTCCGGAAACTGTCCTAAGCAGTTCTCCTTTGGGTGTCCCATCCCAAGAGTAGGTGATTATCTCATTTGCTTCTTTTGTCCCGTTCGTGTTGAGGTCTTTGCCCCAAAATGTTATGGAAGTTCCTGTGGCAGACTGGATCTCATTAAGTCCCCTCATTTCTTTTGACATTATCTCCATTGCGCGTGAAGACTCGATCTCGATCCCGCTGGTATCCACTTCCCCTCTGAACACATCAACAACAGCGATGTAGGAATACACAAGCACCCCCATAACCAGAACTGTTATTGAGAGCGCGATTATCAACTCTATCATTGTTGTTCCTTTTTTGTTCATTGTCAATAGTTCGCGAAATATGTTTCCAGGCTTACCGAATCAGACAATGCGCCTGTATGCCATGCAACCTCGACCACAACATTCTTCAGGTTTACATAAGGTTCCGTTACGGCTACGGTTCTGCTAAAAGACGGATAACCGCTAATGGTCCCGGCGGCTTCTGAGGAATTCACGATATTAGACCAGGAGATATTTTTTAACTGTTCCATAGTCTGTTGCGCCAGGAAAAGGCCTTGGGATGCCTTTGTGGTATTGGAGCTTGTCACTACCCCGTTAGAAAAAAGCAGCATCAGCGGGAGGAACCCTGCGATCACCAATGCCAGCACCAAAATCATTTCCATCAAAGAAAAGCCTTTTGTGCTCATTTTACGGAATTATATCAAAGGCGTTATATATTGTAAAGAATTTTATTCCCAGAACTTGTTCGGACAGGCCCCGTTGGTAAGTCCTATATCATCCTCGTCAGTATCACTAACCAGCCCGCCATAGCTAATGGATACAACGCCGCTTTTTCTGTTAAAACCGACAGACCAGACCGCGAAATAACCTCGGCTGATAAAATAACCGTAATCTTCGTTCTCAGAAAAAGGATCTTTAGGCAGTTTTTTCAGCGCAGGTCCGTCTTCCAGTTCGTAAAGGGCTAAAGGATATCTCATGCGGGAAGAAGAGAAATTCTCTATCGCAAGCTTGAGCACCCTGAGGTCGCTTTTGGCTTTTGCGTCCCGGGCCTCGGCGTTCAGAGAAGCAAAATTGACCACTCCTATGCTTATAAGGACCGACATTATCGCTATCACGATGAGCAGTTCGATAACGGTAAAGCCGGAGGTTCTTCTCATGAAATGGATTATACCAGATAGCGCTTGTATTATCAAAAAAACAAAGGGCCCCGCAGAAGCGGGGCCCAATTTTAGCTAAAGAACCGGCTTATTGCCAGTTGCTGTTTGGAGGCGTACCGTTGGTAGTCCCTATCTGGGTATCTCCTCCTGCCGTAACCTTCCCTGCCGTGTCGATGGTGCAGAGGGCGGTTGTGTTGTCAGGGCCCACTGACCAAATCGCATAGTAATTGGCCGGCGATGCGTCAACCGCGTATCCGTAAGTAGTTCCGAACGGATCTGTCGGAAGCTTTTGGATAACAGTGGCCTCTGATTCAAGAGTGCTCAGGTCTGTAGGATAGGCGCTGTACTTGGCGTTATAAGCCTCTATCGCCATTTTGACGACCCTGAGATCCCCCTGGGCTTTTGCTCTCTTGGCTTCGTTCTGCATTCCCCTGAAACTGGGTATAGCTATACCTATAAGAACTGCTATCACTGCCATTACGATCAAAAGCTCAATAAGCGTAAAACCTTTTTTTCCTTTGAACATTATTTCACCCCCCTTCCGTTTTCTTAAATTCCTTTTTGGAAGTATATAACATAAGCTACTGCTTTGCAAGCATTTTTTCCAGGTTGTCCTGGTTTATAGCCTTTGCTATAGCGTCCTCGTATTTAATGAGCCCGTCCCGGTAAAGGTCTCTCAACGCCATATCCATGGTCTGCATGCCCTGTTTTACCCCTATCTCCATCATCGAGTATATCTCCTGGGTAGAGCCCTTGCGTATGATGTTCCTGACAGCAGGGTTCACTTTTAGCACTTCCGCGGCCACGACAAGCCCCATGCCGTCGGATCTGGGTATTAACTGCTGACAGATAACCCCTTGGAGAGTCATAGAGAGCTGGATCCTGATCTGGTTCTGCTGGTGGGGGGGGAACACATCGACGATCCTGTCTATGGTCTGAACCGCGTCGTTAGTGTGAAGGGTTGAGATGACAAGATGTCCGGTTTCTGCAGCCGTGACCGCGGTAGAAATAGTGTCCAGTTCCCTCATTTCCCCGATAAGGATGACATCAGGGTTCTGCCTAAGGACCCGGTTGAGAGCGTTCGTGAACGAATCCGTATCAAATCCGACTTCCCTCTGTTCTATAACACTCCTGTCGTTGTTGTGGATGAACTCGATGGGGTCCTCTATTGTGATAATATGGCAGCTCCGGCTGTGGTTTATCACATCTATCATCGCGGCCTGAGTGGTGCTTTTTCCTGAACCGGTAGCTCCTGTAACCAGCACAAGACCTCTAGGCTCTTTTATAAAATCAGTGGCTGCGGCAGGCAGGCGGAGGCTTTCGAGAGAGGGGATCTGTTCCGGGATGGTGCGCAGCGAAGCCGCTACGCTGCCCCTTTGATAGTGCGCATTGACCCTGAAGCGGGAAACCCCCTGGAGGTGATAGGAGCTGTCAAGCTCCTTTTCTTTTTCGAAGCGGGTTTGTTGATCCTCGGTAAGCAGAGAATAGATTAATTTTTTGCTTTCTTCGGCGGACAGAGGCTTTTCATTGAGGAGGGATAATTTTCCGCCGCGTCTGATCATTAAGGGCGAATCAGCTATTATCAAAAGGTCCGATGCCGCCTTTTCTATGCATTCCCTGAGTATAGAGTCTATCTCCATTTGGGCTCCTTAAATTTTTATTATACCCCAATCGTCCAAAAAATCAACAAAATCAGCGGCGGAGCGTTTTGACCATTCCGAATATCGGCAGCAGTATTGACGCGAAGATAAGACCGACAAGGCCGCCGATGACCACAAGAAAGATCGGCTCCAGCAAAGAGGTCACTTTTTTTATGGTAATTTCTGTGGAAAGATCATAAAAGTCGCTTATCTTGCCGAGCATAACTTCAAGAGTGCCGGTTTCTTCCCCGACAGCTACCATATGGACTACCATTGGAGGGAACTGCCGGCTTGACTCCAGCGGCTTACTGATGTTCTCCCCCTTGCCGACGGAGCCGCCCACGTTCTTTATAGATTCAGCCATTGGCGCAAGATCTATGGTTTTTTCCGTTGCCTCAAGCGCCTGGATGAGAGGTATACCGCTGGATAAAAGTGCGGAGAGTGTTTTTGTGAGATGTGCGATCTCGACCTTCCTTAAAAGGTCGCCCCAGAGGGGGAGCCTCAATTTTAGCGAGTCTATCACCATTTTTCCCTTAGGGGTCTTGCTCCACCATTTGAGGGTGATCCACAAAACAGTCAGCAGGGCGGCTGCCGGCAGCCAGAACGCTCTGATGAGGAGATTGAGACTGTAGAGCATAAGCGTGGGAAGAGGCAGAGGCATGCCCGAATCGGCAAAGATCTTGACAAAGGGCGGAATAACTGTCGTCACGACAAAACTTACGACAAGGATCCCGGCAAACATCAGTATCATGGGGTACATCATGGCCGAAGATATTTTTTGTTTGAGCGCGGCTTCGTGCTCTATGAACGAGGATATCCTGGTAAGTATCTCGTCCAAATTGCCGCCTGCCTCCCCGGCTGCGATCATGTTTATGAAAAGGTTAGAAAAAATATCTTTGTGCTGGGCAAGGGATTCGGACAAAGTTTTTCCCTGATTTATGTTCTCGGCGATCTTTTTTGTTGCGGCTTTGAGTTTGGGGTTCTGTGTCTGTTTTTCTATCGTGGTAAGGGCAATGGGAAGTGAAATGCCGGCACCCAGCATGTTGGACAACTGCAGGGAGAACATTACCAATTCTTCTATCTTGACCTTTGTAAGGTCCCTCAAGAAATCGTCGACAGCCTTAAGATTAAGGGCATCCCTTTTTTCCGATATTGAGATGACCGTATGGCCCGAGGAAGAAAGCCTGTCAAACACTGCATCGGAACTTATGGCCTCAAAAGTGCCGTTGATCTTTTTTCCCGAGCTGTCCAGCGCCTTGTAGGTGAATTGGGGCATTAATCTATTCTGGTGACTCTGGCGACTTCTTCCAGAGTGGTCTTTCCGTCAAGCACTTTGCGGAGTCCGTCCTCCCTCAGGGACTTCATGCCGGCCGCCTGAGCCGCTTTTCTGATGGTGTCCGCCGA
>CAYUCV010000014.1:0-16549 GCA_964443545.1 uncultured bacterium | reverse complement strand
GAAAAGACCAGATGCCCCGTAAGCGCCGACTGGATGGATATCTCGGCCGTTTCCATGTCCCTGATCTCTCCGACCATTATCACATCCGGGTCCTGTCTTAATATGGACCGCAGGCCCGAGGCAAAGGTAAGCCCCGCCTTGACATTGATCTGTGCCTGTCTGATCATCTGGAGCTGATACTCCACGGGGTCTTCAAGAGTGATGATGTTCTTGTCGGGGGAGTTTATCGTGGACAGGGCTGAGTACAGGGTGGTGGTTTTACCTGAGCCGGTCGGTCCGGTAACGAGTATGATGCCGTAGGGCTTGTCTATCAGGCTTTTGAACTGCTCCAGATTTTCGGGGTAAAACCCCAGGTCCTCCAGTCCGATAAGTATGCTTCCCGGGTCCAGTATCCTTAAAACGATGTTCTCCCCGTGAATGGTAGGAAAAGATGATACGCGCAGGTCCACGAGGTTCTTTTCTATATTGATCCTGAACCTTCCGTCCTGAGGGCTCCTTTTTACCGCTATGTTCATGTCGGACATGATCTTGATCCTGGAAAGAACGGCGGCCTGCAGGTTCTTTGGCAGCTGCGAGGCCTCGTGCATTATGCCGTCCACCCTGTATCTTACCCTCAGGAATTTTTCTTCCGGTTCTATGTGGATATCTGAGGCCCCGCCCCTGATCGCTTCCATCACGATGAGGTTGACCAGCTTAACTATGGGGGCCTTTTCCGCGGCCAGGCGCATTTCTTCCGGGGAGATCTCTTCTTCCGAAGAAGTCTTTTGTATCTCCAGTTTTTCGGAGCTTATCGTTTTTACGACATCGTCTATCGAGGTCCCAACGCCAAAATACTGGTTAAGCGCTTTTTTGATCTCGGATTCACCCGCCACCACGGGTTCGACGATGCACCCTGTTTTTGCCCGGACCTCGTCCAGCACCATGACATTGAGAGGATCCACCATGGCTACGGTGACAATATTTCCCGTCTTAAATAAAGGTATTATCTGCCTTTCTTTGGCGAACTCCTCCGGGACCAGGGACAGGATCTTGGGGTCTATTATGTAGTTGGCCAGATCAATGTAGGGGATGTTCAACTGCTGCTCAAAAAAGGATATTATGTCCAGTTCTTTCACAAGATTGAGCCTGACCAGCGCCTTTCTGAGGGTCTCTCCGGTTTTCAGGGCCTCTTTCTGTGCCTGCTCCAGCTGATGGGCGCTGATCACCTTTTTTTCTACCAGTATCTCCCCGAGGGATTTTCTTTCTGCCGGCATAAATGCACCTTCCTTTATTCTGCGTTATATAATAACCCGATTAAAATGCAAATGACTAATAACTAATGCCACTAATGACTAATTAATGCGACGCTTCGCGTCATCACTATAATGTTCTTCCTTAATTAGTCATTAGTAATTAGTCATTAGTCATTTCTTTGAAGTGTTGTGCTATCATTTATCCAATGGAATACCTGATAATGGGCGTGTTCGGGCTTCTGGCCGGGAGTTTTTTGAACGTATGCATTTACAGGCTGCCCAGAGGCAGGTCTGTGGTGTATCCGCCTTCGTCATGCGTAAAATGCGGCAGGCGCCTAGAGGCTCTGGAGCTGGTCCCGGTCCTCAGCTGGCTGCTGCTGCGCGGAAAGTGTGCCGGGTGCGGCGTTAAGATCTCCCCAAGATATCCGCTGGTAGAGGGACTGACCTCTTTGCTTTTTTGCCTCAGTCTTTGGAAGTTCGGTTTGGGAATAGAACTAGGGTTTTCTATCATCTTTGTATGTCTTCTCACCGCGGCTGCATTTATCGACCTTGATACCATGGAACTGCCTGACTCCGTCAGCCTTGCTTGTGCGGTGCTGGGTTTTTTTTACGGCCTCACGGTCAAAAACAGCCCTTTGTTCTCTGTTTACGGGGCCGCAGTGGGCTTCCTGATGATGTATGCGATATACCGGATAGGCAGCCTTATCTACAGGAAAGAAGCGATGGGGGGAGGGGATGTCAAACTTTCTGCCGCGGCTGGAGCTTTTCTGGGATGGCAGGGAATCGTCCTGGCCGTCTATCTGGCTTTTTTTTCTGCGCTCCTGTTCCTTATTCCCGCCCTTATTTCGGGCGTCAAAAAAAGACAGGATAAGGTGCCGTTCGGCCCCGCTATTGCGGCGGGAGCCTGCGCGGCTCTGCTGTTTGGAAGTACTATTTGGAATTGGTATTTCGGGATGTTATAATCTAAAAAATGCCCCATAAACATTCAAAGCACATCGGGTTGGCCATAGAACTCCTGTTCTTTGCACTGCTTTTTTGCGCTCCGCTTTTCTTTGACAGGAGCATCGGCATAGTCTTTTCCCTGAGCAAGGCCACTTTGATCCGCTCCTTTACTGTAATAATTCTTGCTTTGTGGGCCACCAGGCTGTTGCTTGACAACGGCGGAAGGTTCACGCGGACCTTAAGTGATATCCCGGCGCTTACATATTTCCTTGCCTGTACGGCGGCTACGCTGCTTTCCATCAATGTCTATGTCAGTTTTTTCGGGTCGTATGGCAGGTATGAAGGCCTTATAACCATCGGAAATTATGTGGCGCTGTTTTTCCTGGCGTCAAATCTGGTTAATGCCGAGGGAATGCTCAAAAAACTGATCGTGTGTGCCGTGTCATCGGGAGCCCTCATGTCGGTTTACGGCATGATACAGAGAATGGGGCTGGACCCCTTTGTCTGGGGCGGTGTAATTACCAACGAAAGGGTGATCTCGACCATAGGACAGCCAAATTTTCTTGCAGCTTACCTTGACATGTCATTTATGCTGGGGATGGGCGTCCTCCTTTTTGCGCAGCGCAGTCACGCTCCTTTCTTTAAAAAAGAGAATGTCCCCTTAAAGAAAGCAGGCAAGAACCAAAAGCGCAAAAAACCACCGCTTATAATAAACTGGGAAGAGATCCTGTTCCAGGCAAGGATATTTCTTTCTTTCCCGGCCGCGCTGCTCCTGTTCGTCTACATGATCTTTAGTGTTGACGGGATCACGGCTCCGGTCATGTGGGTGCTAGCCTTTGTCTGTGTGTTCAGCCTTCTCATCTATTTCGTTTTTAGGAGCCCCGAGCTTGACAGCAGGCTTCTTAAAGCGGCGGTTGCCTTTTCGATGGTGCTCGCCTTTATCTCGGTGCTGTTCACTCAAAGCAGGGGCGGGCTTCTGGGGCTCTTGTGCGGAGGCATTCTTGTCCTGATATTTGCGGGCAGGCAGCTGCTTTTTTCCAAATGGAAGGAACTTTCCATAATATCTGCAGTGATGCTGATCGTGCTTGTCTCAATGTTCACCTTTTCCAGGTTCTCTCCGATGAACAGGATAAGGCAGGAGGTAAGCCTGAGTGCGGAAGAGAGAGGTCCCTCAAGAATAGAGTTCAGGTCTGCCGCGGGTTCCAGGCTGGAGACCTGGAAGAGCGCGTTTGCCGTAATGGCGGAGCGGCCCGTCCTCGGGCTCGGGCCTGAGGTCATAAAGATGATGTTCCCGCAGTACGAGACCTCTCAGTTCAGGTTCAAGGAAGGCTTTCATGTGAAACAGGACCGCTGCCACAACGAGATCCTTGACACGGCGATTACAAAAGGGATGCTTTCGCTCTTCATATATGCCTGGTTCCTGGGGGGCGTCTTTTATGCAGGCTTAAAAAAACTAGGACAAAGGGATGAGACATCCCTTCTGGTCGGCGCCTGCCTGGCCGCGATCCTCTCTTATATAGTGCAGAACCAGTTCAGCTTCGGCGTTGTTGCCATAGGCTCGCTTTTCTGGGTGCTTCTTGGCGCGGTAGCCGGCGTTTCTTCCGGAAATCCCCGAGAATTGGGTATCCAAATAAAGAACGGGGCGCTTAAGACGGCTCTTCTGCTGTCTATCTGGGCCGTTGCGGTTTTTCTTGCGCTGGTTTCTTTTATTCCGTATTTAGCGGACTATCATTTTAAAGCCGCAAAGATAATCTCGGGGTCTGATTATCAAAGGGCCGTAAAGGAACACCAAAAGTCCATAGCACTTTCTCCCTTTGAAGGCGGCTATTACACCAATTATGGGATAACCATACTGAACACGGCAGGGGGCTCCGGAGATCCCGGGGCGATGAAAGAGGCCATAGCAGTGCTGGAAAGAGGTTCGAGAGTGGACCCTTACAATGCGGACAACTTTTATATGATGGGAAGGGCCAGTCTTTTCCTGGCTCAGACCGGACAAAAGGAACAGGCGGAGACAGCAAAAAACCTGAGCCGCAGGGCTTTGAAAGTCGATCCTTACTATGCAGAGGCTTATCAAAACCTCGCGGTCCTGGCCCAGATAGAGGGGAAAGAGGAAGAGGCGATGGGGTTCCTTGAAAAAGCTTTTGAGGCCAACCCGACCATGGAAGACATAAGCAAGGCGGTCAGCTCCTATTATCTAAGGAAAGGCGACGTTAAAGGGCTTTTGGCTGTTTACGACAGGCTCCTTAGCCTTAATCCCGATGATGTGGCTATCCTTACCCTTGCCGGAAATGTCCATTTGCGGGCCGGGGACAATACAAGGGCAGGAGAATTGTTTGACACGGCCCTGTCAAAGGACCCGTTATTTGTGCAGGCGCTTGTGGGGAAAGCCGAGGTTTTGTTCCGGACAGGCAGAAGCCAGGAATCCCTTTCTGTGCTGCAGAGCGGCCTCATGATAGACCCTTCAAATCCGGTGCTTCATACAGGGCTGGGCGATTACTATCTTAAAGCAGGGGATAAAACCAGGGCCAGGGAGGAATTTGAACAGGCCCTTTATCTGGACGGCAGCAGCCAGTATGCCCGTCAGATGCTTGAAAGACTGAAATGAAATGGAAAAAAAGAAAGCCGGAGCTTTTCTTTGTCCTCCTGCTGTTGCTGATCTCCTATTTTATTTTTGTTCTGTTGAGGGACACGAGAACCCTTTCCGGCCTGGAAAGGGAGAACATCCTTTTAGAAAAAAATCTTGAGAAGGAAAAAGCACTCTCAAAGCAATTGAGGCAAAAAGCTGATGACCTCAAGAACGATGCCTGTATTGAGATGACAGCAAGAAAAAAACTCGGGCTTGTTAAAAAAGGGGAAACACCCTACAGGGTCATACGTTTAAAATGAAGACGCCTGGATGGCGGAATTGGTATACGCGACGGACTTAAAATTCGTTGGGAGCAATCCCGTGCCGGTTCGACTCCGGCTCCAGGCAAGACTACTTTATTTCCAGAGTCTCTATCTTTGAAGAAAGAGAGGCTTTGGTCATCCCCAGTAGGTCCGAGGCGCTGTCAAGATCAAAATCGGACCTCTTAAGCACCCTAAAAATAAAGTCTTTTTCAAACCTTTCGGCCAGAGAGTTGTACGACAATAAGGTTTTGTCCTTTGTGTCGTGCAAAGAAGCCCCCTGGCACAGGACCGAAAGAGGCAGGTCTAAAGCGGCGAGTTCTCCCGAGGGGGACCTGAGCAGTGCTCCGGAGAGAACATTTTTTAGTTGAACATAATTGCCGGGCCATCCGTAATTCTGGAGGGCTGCCATGGCCTTATCGGAAATGTCCTTATTGTCCAGCGAATTTGAAGCGGTGCACTCCTCTATCAGCTGGGAGGAGAGCGCGGCTATATCTTGGAGCCTTTCGCTGAGGTCTGTAAGAACTATCGTCCTGTCAGTTCCAAACAGGTCAAAGTCCGGTATCAGGACTCCTTCCGCAATAAGGGCCTTAGGGTCACGGTCGCAGGCAAATATTATCCTGGTATCATGGCCAAATCCCGCTGCCGCTCCCTGCTTGCGTGACATTTTTTCCTTAATTGCGGCAAGCAGGTCTTCCTGGATATTTTTTGGCAGGTTTTGCAGATTGTTTATGAACAGTGTCCCTGCGGATGCTCTTTCCAGAAGGCCTTTGCCGCTGCTCAGTGCGCCAACAAAGGCGCCCTTTGAAGAGCCGAACAGAGTGCTGTAGATGCTGGAAGAGTCCGCGCCGGAGGGCACATCAAATTCCTTAAAAAGAAAAGCCCTTCTTGGGCTCTTTGCATGGATGAGGAGGGCAGCCAGTTCTTTTTCTGTTCCGCAGGCACCCGCGATCAATACAGGCTCATCGATCTTTGCAAGGGACTCTATCTGCTGAGAGGTTTTTTTTGCCTGTGAGCTTATCCCGGCAAGGCTGCCGCTCTCAAAGCTTTTTGCGCGCGCCATGATCTGCCGGAACTCCTCTTTATTCCTTCTTTTCTTGATAAGGCCCTTTGTCATGCTTATTATCTGGTCAACATCGAACGGCTTAACAATATAGTTGTTGGCCCCCAGCAGCATGGCCTGGCTTGCCTGCGCCACATCGTTGACGGCGGTCACCATCACCACTTCCATCGAGGAGTTGATGTCCTTGAGCCTTTTGAGGGTTTCTATCCCGTCCATTCCCGGCATTCTTATGTCCAGGAATACGATGTCGATCTTCTGGTCGGCGGCCTTTTTTACCGCAGCTTCTCCCGTTGCGGCAAGAAAGACCGAGTAGTCATCGGCCAGTATCAGCGAAAAGGACTCCCTGATGCTGGATTCGTCGTCCACAACCAGAACGGCAGGCTTTATCTGTGTCATGCATTTAACTCCGGTGATCTTGCGAACCTGTCAATTACTATAAGGGCCTGTCTGCGAAGTTCCGGGTCTTGAAGAATGCCGCAGGAGATAGTTCCAAGCATGTTTCTGTAGTGTTTTCCCTTGCTTATTGCGCTGCCGAACTCCGCCTCAAGCGCGGATGAAACCATCTTTTCCACAGCCTCTATAAGCAGGTCCGTGGTAAAGATGCAGGAGGAAAGTTTCTTCTCAAAAGCTTCCAGCTTGTCCGGGTCCTGGATGCCAAAAAGCAGCGAGGTGCTGTCTGTCCCCGTATCCTGTCCAAGGTCTGCGCGGTTGAGGTTTACATCCTTCATATATATGCCCTCCTTGCTTTTATACAAGCAATTCCTGCGCCGCGTCCCCAGTCCGCTAAATCGCACTTTTTGCACATTATAGTGTGCAAAAGAAGCACTGCTATGTGTGCGCTTAAATTCTACTTCTTTTTCAGTTTTTGTTCAAGCTTGGAAAGGGTGTTGCGGTGGATGCCGAGTTTTTGCGCGGCAAGGGTTTTTTTGCCGCCGCTCTGCCGGATGGCTTTTTCTATGAGTTCGCTCTCAAATCTGGACATAGCTTCCTTAAAGGACAGGTTCTCCATCTGTCCCAGGGACATGGAAGTAGTGTCTTTTGAAATCTCGAACGGCAGGGCCCGTTCTTCTATCAGGGGGCCTTTTCCCAGTACTACAAGCCTTTCCATGAGGTTTTCCAACTCCCTTATGTTGCCGGGCCAGTCATGCGACTTGAGCAGCTGGAGCGCTTTGGGGCTCAGTCCTTTTATGTTCTTTTTAAAGACTCGGTTGAATTTTTTAATAAAATGCAGGCAGAGTTCCTCGATATCTCCTTCTCTTTCTTTTAGAGGGGGGACCGATACCGGTATCACATTGAGCCGGTAGTAGAGGTCTTCCCTGAAGGACCCGTCTTCGACCGCTTTTTTCAGGTCCGAATTGGTGGCGGCAATAAGGCGCAGGTCCACCTTTATCTGTTTTTCTCCCCCGACCCTTTCTATCGATCTTTCCTGGATCGAGCGCAGCAGTTTGCCCTGCATCATCATAGGAAGACTGGAGACCTCGTCCAGAAAAAGCGTCCCTCCGGATGCAAGTTCGAATTTACCGATGTGGCGCTCGAGGGCTCCGGTAAAAGCGCCCCTTTCGTGCCCGAACAATTCCGACTCGAGCAGGTTTTCCGGAATTCCTGCACAGTTGACCGGGACAAAAGGCATCTTTGCCCTTTTTGAGCTCTGATGGATGGCCCTTGCCACAAGCTCTTTGCCTGTCCCGGTCTGGCCGCTTATAAGAACAGTCGAGTCGCTTTTTGCCACCTGTTCTATAAGTTCAAGAAGACAGAGCATCTGTTTGCTGCTGCCCAGCAGTTTCCTGCTTTCCCTGAAGGACTGCGGCGACATGGCCGTGGATGAGCCATCGAGCAGCTTCTTTTCCAGGGCTTTGCTTATTGCAAAGTTAAGGTCCTCCATGTCAAAAGGCTTTGTAAGATAATCGTAGGCCCCAAGCTTCATGGTCTTGACCGCCGTCCTTACCGTGTTATCCGCCGTAAGCATTATTATGCTCGCATCTTTGTTGAGCGACCTGATCTTTTCGAGCAGTTTGATCCCTGTCGTGTCGGGAAGGCGTATGTCCAGCAGTACCACATCAATTTCTTCCTTGAGCACTTTTTCAAGCGCAAGGGAGCCGTTTGAGGCTTCGAACACGCGGTATTTTTTGTCCAGCCCCATTTTTATGGCGCTTCTCAAACTGTTCTCGTCATCCACGATAAGGACGCCGGCTTTATTCACCGCAGGCCCCCCTTTGTTTTGCGCTGCCAATACCCAGCTCGAGCCTGTAATCGGCCACGGTCCTTCTGTCTATTTCTATCCCTTTGCCGAGCAGCGCTTTCCTTATCTGCATGTCGGTCAAGGGGTATTCTTTTTCTTCTTCGCTGATCAGGCTCCGGATTATCTCTTTTATCCTGTCCGCGGTAGAATGCCGGGCTACTTCCTTTGGGAAAAGGGACCTTAACTTAATGACGCCCTTTGGTGTGTCGACGAACTTTTCCGCTACCGAGCGGCTGATGGTGGAAGGGTGCAGCCCCAGCAGGGAGGCCAGTTCTTTTTGGGAAAGAGGGCAGGGGGCCTTGTCCTTTCCGCACAGATAGCTTAACTGCTTTTGCACGACGGTTTCCACTACTTTTTCCAGAGTGTTGCCCCGTTTTTCGATGTTTTCCAGAAGTTCTTTCGCCTTCTTGAGTTTATCCTTTATGAATTCAGCCGTCTTATCGTCCGTCTTAGGGTCGTCAAGCATTTTAAGATACTTTTGATTAAGGCTTATGCGCGGGCCCAGGGTCTTTTCGAGGTTCTCTATTTTGGGAGAGCCTTTCACGGCCTTGACGCAAAAGGACGGCACTGCCGGAGCGCTTGTTCTTGCAAAGCAGGCGCCCGGATAAGGAGTAAGATTGTTCTTTATGAATTCCGCTATGCTTTGCACTCCCGAGACCGGGATACCCAGCGCTTTTGAAACTGAAGAGTACTCCTTGTCGGCGAGGGCTTCAAGATGTCCCTCTATCCCATTTATTATGATCTTTTCCAGCTGTTCGTCCTCAAAACTGTAGCGCCTTGCCTGGATGGACAGGCATTCCTTAAGATCTCTGGCGGCGATCCCTTCGGGCTCAAGGGACTGCACAATTTCTAGGACCTGCTCGATCTCTTTATCGTCCGCTTTTAGGTCAGCTTTTATAAGTTCTTTCTTTTTTTCATAATCCGACAGATAACCGTTGTCGTCCAGGGAGGCAATAAGACTTTTTGCTATTTCCTCCTGCTTTTTTGTCAGATCTTCGGTCGAAAGCTGGGACATCAGATATTCATCCATGTTCTTGTACCTGGAAAAATAGTCCTCAAGGTCTTTCTTTTCCGCTCCCCCCTTATCAAAAGCATCGCGGTAAGGGGACTTGGACGAATATCTCAAATAGTCCAGAAGGCGGTCATTCTTATCCACCTCTATGAGGGGGTTTTCTTCGGCTTCTGTACGGATGCTGTCGATGAGCTGCGTGTAAGAAGCGTTGAGGACCTTGAGCATCTGCATCATGCGCGGGCTCAGCATCATAGAGATCGAAAGTTGCAGATCCTGTCCAAGGCTCTGGCCGAGCATAGGCCCCATGGCGCCCTCCCTGTTATATGTCCGTCCCGTAAATAGTTATCAAATGCGGAAATGAAAAATTTCACGCATCTTAACACAATGCCGGAATCTAATTATAGAACATCCGGCACGCTTAATACAGCAGATATATTTGACAAATGGCGCAAAGGGTCTATAATTAAATCTGCAATGTCGGTAATACTTCCTAACAGGATATTTTTGACAAAGGGCGTGGGGCGCCACAAAGAAAAACTCGCGAGTTTTGAGATGGCGCTGCGTGACGCGGGCATACAGGCGGTCAACTATGTGCAGGTCTCAAGCATTTTCCCCCCGGGATGCAAACTGATCTCAAAGGAACACGGGCTAAAAATGATCAAGCCCGGGCAGATCACTTTTATTGTCATGTCCAGGAACCAGACCGATGAGCCCCACCGGCTTATTTCCGCTTCTGTAGGTCTGGCGCTTCCTTCCGATACCGCCTCATACGGATACCTTAGCGAACACCACGGACACGGCCTGACGGACGAGGAGTGCGGGGACTATGCCGAAGATATCGCAGCGCAGATGCTTGCCACTACTTTAGGCGTGCCTTTTGACGAGAACTCCAGCTGGGACGAGAGGCAGGATCAGTGGAAGGTGTCGGACAAGATAGTTAAGACCACTCATATCACTCAGAGCGCCATCGGGCAGCGCGACGGCTGGACCACAGTGCTTGCCGCAGCAGTGCTGCTTGAAAACGGAGACTCCTAAAAGAACTTTTCTCCGGTAGTCTTGTTCACCCTCGCTTTTGAAATTTCCAGGTCGTAAATACTGTTCCACAAAGAATTTTCTGCCCTGAAATTGGAAAGAAGTGTCTCAAGATAGGACAGGTTGGATGTTGTATTGGCCTTGTAGCCGAGTTCCGAAAGCCGGAGGGCTTTTTTTGCAAGGTCCCTTGCTATCTCGGCGGCTTTTACCCTTTCTCTGTTCCCTGTAAGAGAAAGAAGAGAGGTCTTGACCTCAAGAGTAATAATGTCTTTAAGTGTTTGTTCCTGAGCTTTGGCGGTATTGAGAGTGGCATAGGCTTCCCTTATCAAATTGGCAGTTCTAAAGCCGTCGAACGGGCTCCAGGTGGCCACTATCATAGATCTCCAGTTGTCCAAATCAAAGTTGAGCCCCGCCTTAGTGTACTTGGTCGAATTCATGCCGGCGGAATACTGGTACATGACAACGGGAAGATAACTTCCATAGGAATACACTATGGCATCGCTTGCCACTTTTAGCCCCATCTTAAAGGACAGCCACTCCGGCCGGTTCTTAAAAGCGCTGTCCAGGATTTGCTTTGAAGAAAGCTCCCTGTCATTATAGTAAGGCCCCTCGAGTTCCGCGACATCAAAATCCGAACCCTGATCCGTCCCGAGATTGGCCGCCAGGACAAGTTTTGCCGCCTCAAGAGCGGTCTGTGCGGATATCTTGGAAACCGTGGAGTTCGCAAGCTCGGCACGCGCTCTGAGCACATCGGCGCTTGATGCTATGCCCGACCTGTTAAATAGCTCTGTCTGCCGCACATACCTGGAAAGGTAGTTCTTTGTCTCTTCAACGATGGAAACCGTTTTTTTTGCCTTAAGAACATCAAAATAAGAAGAGATGACATTGTACTCCACATCATTTTTTGTCTTTTTGTATTCCTGCAGAGAAATGTCATAGCCAACTTTTGCGGCGCTGATGGCCTGCATTATCTGTCCGCCGGAAAACAGCAGCTGGGATACCGTTCCGCTGTAGGACATTACATCCGAGGGCTCGTTGGGGGTGGTAGAAAAGGTGCCGCCTCCCATGGAAGGAGGCAGAGTGACTGTCATGGGTTTGTTGAAGCTCCTGCCGGAGGATAGATTTCCGGTGATCTGCGGAAGGAGGGCAGATCCCGCCTGGCCCATTTTGGCGGAGGCTATGCCGATCTTTTCTTTTGCCGTGATTATCTGCGGATTGTACTTGTCGGCTATTTCAAGGCACTTCTCGAGCGTAAGAGGCGCAGCTTTGCAGGGAACCGTTAAAAGAATAAGTGCCAGTATAATAAATAGCTTTTTCATATTATCTCCTCAACGGGAAAGGCAAAGACCTTAAGCCCTTCTTCCAGCTCCTGCTGCTTTAACGGTTTGAGCAGTGCAAAGAGTTTTTCGCAGGCTGCGTTTTCTGCTGCCACCAGTAAAGCGGCATTTGAGCCCGGCCATACCTGAGTGTCCAGACGGGGCTCGGAGTGACCTCCCACACCCTGCAGGTAGGGGAGCCTCGTGTATTTTTTTATTTGAGCCTTTTCAAGACAGTTCATCACTTCGCATTCGATAGCAGGAGCAAAAATTATCAAAAGGGCTTTCATCTTTCTTCCTTTCCGCAGAAGGACCTCTCTGTCCTTCCTTTTTCCATCATATAGTAAAGCGTGGGGACAAAGATAAGGCTTATTACAAGGGACACCGAAAGCCCTCCGACAACGGATATGGCCATGGTCTTCCAGAACCCGGAGCTTTCGCCGGTGCCAAAAATAATAGGCATCAGACCAAGAGATGTGGTAAAAGATGTCATGAGTATCGGACGCAGCCTGGTCCTTCCGGCTTCAAGCACCGCCTCTTTTATTTCCTTTCCTCGCTCCTGGAGTATGTTTATATAATCTACAAGAACTATGGTGTTTTTTACCGATATTCCGGTCACAAGTATCAGCCCTATGAACGGCATTACCCCAAATGGGTTTCCTGTCAAAAACAGGGCCCAGACAACCCCGATTATGGCGAACGGAATGGAGAACATGATGAAGAACGGCTTTAGAAAGGACTCGAACTGCGCCACCATCACAAGATAGATAAGGCAGATGCCCAGAAGAAGGGCCGTGAAAAGACTTTTGAAGCTGTCGCTGATATCCTGCGAACTCCCGGCTATCTTGACGCTGATGCCCTGCGGGGCGGGCAGCCTTTGCAGGAGCCGGTTGATATCCCCCGTGATATCCCCGAGCGACCTTTCAAAATTGTCGGCTTCAACTTTAACTATCCTCTGCTGGTTCTTTCTCTGTATGACCTGGGGTCCGCTTTTGAGCTCTATCTTTGCCAGGTTCCCCAGCGTCGTCTTATTGCCAAGCCTTGTGGTTATGGGAACATTTTTGATATCCGAAAGGAACCTTCGGTCCTCTTCCCTAAAGCGGGAGAAGATATCGTACTCGTCAGAGCCCTCCCTGTACTTTGTGGCAATGGTGCCGTAGAGGTAGCTCCTTGCATATGCGCCGATCTCTGCCACGCTGAGCCCCAGGTCCGAGGCTTTGGCCCTGTCCACGACCACGGAATATTCGGGGTTTGATTTTTCCCTGGAAACGGAAGGATCGACCACTCCCGGGATAAGCGAAACTTTTTCCAGCAGGGTCTCGGCAAAAGAATCAAGGGCTTCAAAATCCGGCCCATAAAGCTCAATGGTTATCGGCTTTGTGCTTCCAGAAAGGGAGTTCGCACCTGTAGAGTCAAAATCAACTGATTTTACTCCCGGAATGGAAAGGCCTATATCTGCCACCTGCCTCTGGAGCTGTTTCTCGTTCCTTTTTCTTTTGTTGAGAGGAACGACCTTTACAAAGATCCTTCCGTAATTGGGGCCCGATTTGGTGCCGAAGGCCATCGACTGGTTGGAGCCGGCGGTCACCAGGACATACTTCATCTCGGGCATTTCGTTCTTGAGGCGGCTCCCGATCTTTTTCATCGCCTTATAGGTCTGCTCCATTTTAACCCCGGGAGGCAGGGATACCGTGGCCGAGAAAAAGCCGTCGTCCTCATCCGGAAAGAATTCTACCCCGGTAAAATAGAACAGCGGCAGGCTGAGAAAAAAGATGGCAGCGCACACAGCAATGATCTTGCCCTTTTTTTCGAGCGCCCAGCCAAGCAGCCTCTTGTAATTATCTTCTATCGCGAGAAAGGCCTTTTCGCTCTTGCTAAAAAGGTCATCAAAAAAACCTCCCGCGGCTTTTTTGCCTTTTTTTACATCCAAAAGCTTGGAGCAGAGCATCGGTGTAAGGGAAACCGCGGTCACATAAGACATGGAAATGATGACGATGCTTATAGATGCCAGCTGCCTGAAGAAAATGCCCACAAAGCCGGCCACCAGAAGCAGAGGTATAAAAATGACCAGGTTAGTAGTTGTTGCTGCAAGGACGGCGCCTGCGACCTCGCCTGTTCCGTAGATGGAGGCTTCTTTTGGGGCTTCCCCCTTTTTATCCCTATGGCGGTAGATATTTTCCAGCACCACTATAGCGTCGTCCACAACAACCCCGATCGAGATGATTATCGAAGCCAGCGAGATGATGTTTATAGTGTTCCCAGCAACGAACATGTAGATGACCGCGGCTATCAGGGAGAACGGGATGGAGGCCGATATTACGAAAGAACCCCTGGTGTTGCGCAGGAACAAAAGGACCGTAAGCATCACGAATAGAAAAGCCCAGACAAGCGTCATGCCGAGCTCGCTCAGCTGCTGCACGATGGATTCGGCATTGTCCCTGATATAGATTATTTCAACATCCGCAGGGAGTTCCTTTTCTATGTTCTCGAACTCTTTTTTGCAGGCCTCAACAACTTTTACCGTGTTAGCCCCCGATTGCTTTTGTATCTGGAGCATTATGCCCGGCCTGCCGTTGACCTCGGTTGAACTCTCGGGCTCGGCAAAGGAATCAGATACTACTGCGATATCTGACAGATAGATGTCCCTTCCGTTGTATGAGCCGACTACGGTCTTTTGTATCTGCGACACTTCGGTGAATTCGTTGGGGAGCCTGATACCGTACTGTATCTGATCGGTCTTGATGTTGCCCGCGGGTATGGAAAGGTTGGCGCCGGCAAGAGCAGCATTTACCTGCTGCATCGACAGTTTGTATGCTTCCAGGCGCATCCTGTTGACCTCAACATTGATCTGCCTCTTGAGACCACCCAAAATACTGACAGTTCCGACCCCCTGTATCTTTTTCAAAGCCGGGGATATCTTTTTGTCCGCTATTTCGTAAAGAGAGGTATATGATTCCTGCGCTGAAATGCCCATCACCAGGACCGGGATCTGCGACAGGTCAAATTTGAAGATAGTGGACGGCTGTACATCCCTGGGCAGTTTGGCCCTGGCCAGGTCCATCTTGTCCCTTACATCTGCAGAGGCGCTGTCAAGGTCCGAACCCCATTTGAAGGAGATGGTGACTGTGGAAAGATTTTCAATGCTGTCGGAGGTTATTTTGTCTATGTTGGGGACCGTGGCAACGGCATCCTCGATCACTTTTGATACTGTGGTCTCAATATCGGCCGGGCCTGCGCCGGGGTAGGGGGTTATCACGGTCAGGGTCGGTATAGAAATATCCGGCAAAAGGTCAAGCGGCAGCCTGGAGTAGCTGAACAGCCCCAGTATCGCTACTATAACAAATATGGACAGCGTAAAAAGCGGCTTTGTGACAAAATTCTTAATCATCCGATGCCTCTATAATTGCGGAGCCTTCCTTAACAACCCTCTGGCCCGACACTATCACCTTGTCCGAGGAAGAGATCCCTGACAGTATCTCGACAAGGCCACTGTCTTCATAGCCCGTCTTAACCGGTCTCTTGACGGCTTTTCCTCCTTCGGCAAGATAGACATACTTGTCGGTGCCGGAAAGTATGCTGTCGGAAGGAAGCAGCAGCGCGGAAGATCTTTTGCCTAGTATAAGGTCGACCCTTGCGAACATCCCGGGCCTTATCCTGTGGGAAGGGTTAGAGATCTCTATCTCGGCCTGAGCGGTCCTGCTGTTAGGGTCAATAACGGGCCTCAGGTTGGAAACAGAAGCGCTTACCGGAGCCTCCGGATAGGCGTCCAGCGTTATCCTTACAGGAGTTCCTCTCTTAACCATAGAATAATCTTTTTCCGGAACATCCACATAGATCTTTACTTTGTCTATCGTGTATATATTGAATACCGAAGTGAGCCCTGCCGTAGCCTGGTCGCCGATCTTGATGTTTTGCATTCCGACATATCCTGAAATGGGGGCAAAGGTGACCACATCCTCGAACATCTCGTCGGTTTCGCTGATGCCGGCAACATAGGACATCAGTTTGTCCCCGCGGCCGACCAGATCCCCTTCTCTGACATAAATTTCCTCTATCCGGCCGCTGTTGGTAGGTTTTACCGATATTTCGGAAAAACCCTTAATGTCCCCGGTAAGAGTGAGCCTTTTCTCTATTGATCCGACCAGAGGAGGCTTTACTGCCACCGCGACCGGTCTTTCTTTGACCTTTGCTGTATAGGACCTGACCCTGTTAATGACCCTGAACCCTATCAATAATAAAACCAGCGCTACCGCGATCCAAAAGATCTTTCTTTTGTTCATTTTTTTCTCCTTGTTAAAGCTCTGCGGCTATCCTTTCCATTATATTGAGCAGCACTTCTTTGTCGCTTTCTTTCACCTTCTTAAAGATACCGGCAAGAGTCTTTTTCCTGTTGGCCAGTACAGTGGTTACGGTGTTTTTGCCTTTAGGAGTCAGCTCTACCCTAACTATCCTGCGGTCGCTTTCGTCCTCGCATCTTTTTACAAGACCTTCTTTTATAAGCCTGTCTATAAGGGATGTGACATTGCCAAGGGTCACTTCCAGTTTTTCGCTGAGGTCAGACATTTTGCAGCCGGGAAGCGAGTTTATCATAAGCAGGGTCTGCATCTGGGTGACGGTGATCTCTACCCCGAGCAGTTCCTTAGAAAAACACTTTTTGGAAAAAGTGTTCATGGCCCGCTCCAGCCTGTCTATATAATCCCGGTCGTTCATATTTAGTTCACCTATTAAATAGTTTATAACATAAACTAAATTGGGTCAACCAGGTGGATGTCTGACCCGACACTAAAGTGTCGGCACCATTGGGAAAGATAACCGGAGCCGAAC
>CAYUCV010000013.1:9188-35044 GCA_964443545.1 uncultured bacterium | reverse complement strand
TGCAGTTAAGCGCAAGCGCGGTCTTGACGGCCAGTTCTATCGCTTTACGGTTGATAACGGGAAGCGAGCCCGGCTGTCCCGAGCAGACCGGGCAGATGTTGGAGTTGGGCTCGTTGCCGAATTTTGTTGAGCACGGGCAGAACATCTTGGAGCGCGTGGCCAGCTGCGCGTGCGTCTCAAGCCCTATGACAACTTCGTATTTCATGTGTCAATGTCCCGACGCTAAAGCGTCGGCTCCTTAGTATTCATAATTTTGGTTTCTTCTTGTGCCACTGAGTTTCCTGCTCGTAGGTAAAAGCCGCCCTAAAAAGCGTTGGCTCGTCAAAACCCTTTGCCATGAGTTGAAGCCCCAGAGGAAGCCCCCCGTCAAAGCCGCACGGGATAGAGATGGCAGGTATTCCGGCAAGGTTGACGGGGATAGTTGCGATGTCAGAAAGGTACATGGCAAGAGGGTCCGAGCACTTTTCCCCGACTTTAAAAGCAGGGGAGGGGCAGGTGGGGCCGGCAACAAGGTCGAACTCTTTAAAAGCGGCATCAAAATCCTGCTGAATGAGAGTCCTGACCTTTTGGGCCTTTAGGTAATAAGCGTCGTAGTAGCCGGAACTCAGAGCATAGGTCCCGATTATTATCCTTCTTTTTACCTCCGGGCCAAATCCCTCTTTTCTTGTGTTCAGGTACATATCCATAAGATCGGCCTGTTTGCTGCTTCTGTGTCCGTAGTGGACTCCGTCATATCTGGAGAGGTTTGAAGAAGCCTCTGCCGGGGCTATTATATAGTAGGCCGAAAGCGCGTATTTTAGGGACGGCAGGGATACTTCCTTGCAGGAGGCCCCAAGTTTTTCAAGCGTCTTCAAAGCCTCAAGCACTGCTTTCCTCGTATTGTCTTCGATGCCTTCTCCCATCAGTTCTTTGGGGAGTGCTATCTTTAGCCCTTTGACATCCCTTACAAGGGACTTTCGATAATCCGGCGCTTTTTGGTTTGCCGAGGTGGAATCCTTTTTGTCGTATTTTGCTATTACATTCATCAGCAGGGCTGCATCCGTCACATCTTTTGCAAGAGGGCCTATCTGGTCAAGGGAAGAAGCAAAAGCAATGAGCCCGTACCTGGAAACCCTCCCGTAGGTAGGCTTTAACCCGACAACACCACAGAAGGAAGCAGGCTGTCTGATAGAGCCGCCGGTGTCAGATCCCAGGGCAAGAACGGTCTCGTCCGCGGCAACAGAGGCTGCCGATCCGCCCGAGGACCCTCCCGGGACCGTCTGTGTGTTCCACGGGTTTTTTGTTGTCTTGAAGGCTGAATTCTCGGTTGAGGAACCCATCGCGAATTCATCCAGATTGGTCTTGCCTATCATTATCATGCCTTCTTCGGTAATCAGGTCCGCAACGGTCGCGCTGTAGGGCGGTCTGTAGTCCTTGAGTATCTTTGACGAGCAGGTCGTGGCAATTCCTTCGGTGCAGATGTTGTCTTTTACAGCAATGGGGATTCCCAGAAGGGGCCCTGAGCCTGTCGAAGGGCCGCTGTCAAGCTCCTTCGCCCGTTTTATCGCAAGGTCTTTGGTCAGGCAGTTGAAAGCGCCGATCTTTGGTTCCACCGCCTCAATTCTCTTGTAGATGTCGCTTACAAGCTCAACACAGCCGATCTCTTTGTTCTTAAGTTTGTCGGAGAGTTCGTGCGCGGTCAGGTTATGGAGGCTCATGCTTCATCGTCTCCCATTATCTTTGGGACCCTGAACATGTTGTTCTCCTGCAAAGGGGCCTGCCCTAAGATCCTGTCCGTTCCTTTGAAACTTATGATCTCATCTTCTCTCATCGGGGTCATATCCATGTCCTTGAGGCTGCCGGATGCGGGCTCTATCTCTTTTGTGTCCACGGAGTTAATGGTATCAACATAGCCGAGGATGTCGCTTAACTGCTTTGCGTAGAGCTCTATCTCCTCTTCGGTGAGGCCCAACCGGGCAAGTTTAGCCGTGTACTTTACAGTGTCTTTGGAGATGGACATATACAAACATTATACATCAGCAGACAAGCAGATTTATCAAAACCCCCGCCCCGTGGGCAAGCGCTATAACAAGGACCGCGATCCCCAGATGTTCCATCGTTGCTTTCCATGGACTCGAGCCCAGCTCCCTTGCAATATAGTAAGTAAAGATCCCCAGCATCGACAGACCCCAAACAATGCTGACCACGGTTGCCGCAATTATGGGCAGCAGCAGGACCGGGACTATAAAGGTCAGCGCAAAGAAAAGCTTAGAAAGGAAGGTGGATGCGGTCGCGGCCCAGATCTCTTTGTCCGTGTGCTTGTTCTCGGATTCTTCGGAAATGTGGATGCCAAGGGCGTCGGAAAATGAATCGGCGATGGCTATCGTGAGGATGCCGCTGATGACGATCAGGTTGGATCCGGTCGTAGAGCTCAGACCTACCAGCAGTCCGAGGGTGGTGATGATGCCGGAAGTAAGGCCAAAACTTAGGCCTGTTTTAAGCGAATGTTTCATCGCAATAATTCTACCACTGCCTGAAAAGAACAGGAAGGTTTTGTTGTTTGTCATTCCATGGCCGGTATGATAAAATCTTTATGAAAAAAAATGCTTTTGTATATCACAGTGTTCTCTATCGCGCTCATAGCTTCGCTTCTGCTGACGCCTAAGGCAAAACAGGCCGCTTTTTTGTTCAACGCTCTGGACAAACCTTCCGAAAGAAAGGTCCACGACCGGCTTATGCCCAGGCTTGGCGGCATCGCAATTTATTCCGGCTTCATGATAGCGGCTATTGTGGGGATAATATCGGCGCTGGTCCTCAACAAAAAACTGCCGTACGAGTCTTTGTACGCGATAATGGCGGGTTCGACACTGATCTTTCTGCTGGGGGCAGTGGACGATGTTAGGGGGCTTTCTTCCGCGGTCAAGTTCTTCTGGCAGGTAGTTGCCGCATCTATTCCGATGTTCTTCGGCGTCCAGGTCTTTTACCTGTCAAACCCGTTTAACGGGGTCATACTGCTGGGGGCTCTGGCGGCCCCATTTACTCTGCTGTGGATAGTGGGACTTTCCAACGCCATAAACCTTGCCGACGGGCTAGACGGCCTGGCGGCAGGAATAACTGCGATCGCATCCGTTACTCTGTTCATAGTGGCGATAAGGATACACCAGCCGGGAGCCGCGATCTTTTTGATAGCGCTGGCGGGTGCCTGCATCGGTTTTTTGAAGTATAATTTTAATCCGGCTTCCATCTTTCTCGGGGACTCGGGCAGCCTTTTTCTCGGCTACATACTTGCCACTGCTTCTGTGATAGGGGTGCTAAAAAGCACTATCTTCCTTTCTCTTTTGATCCCCATACTGATACTTGGTATACCTATCTACGATACGGCTTCGGTAATGATGAGGCGCTTAAGGAGCGGAAAGAACATTTTTCTTGCGGACAAAAGCCACCTCCACCACCGGCTGCTTAACAAAGGATTCAGCCAGAGGCAGACGGTTCTTTCTATCTATCTGGCGTGTCTTTTGCTTGGGCTGGCTTCGCTTGCGATAACGCTGTTAGAATTTCATGCGGCAATAATAGTTGTGCTGATAATAGCGGCTGTCGGATATTTGAGAGTCCGCCGGATAAGACGTGGGTTGGACAGGCAGGCCTGCAAGGGAGAGAACTGATGCAGAAAAAAAGGCTGATGTTCATTTTTGGGACAAGGCCGGAAACCATAAAAATGGCCCCCGTGATCGCGAAGGTCAAAGAGCATCCCGACATGTTCGAGCCCATCGTGGCAGTTACCGCGCAGCACAGGCAGATGCTGGACCAGGCGCTCAAGCCTTTTGAGATACGCCCGGACTATGACCTTTCTATAATGGAAGAGAACCAGACCCTAGGGGACATAATAACCAGGTCCATCCAGGGATTTGAGGGGATAATCAGGTCGGAGAGGCCCGACATGATCCTGGTGCAGGGGGACACGACGACGACATTCACGGGCGCCCTTGCAGCTTTTAACCACAGGGTCCCGGTGGGCCATCTGGAGGCGGGACTGAGGACCTTTAACAAGTTCAACCCGTACCCGGAAGAGATGAACCGCAGGCTTACAACGGCGCTTGCCGACCTTCATTTTGCTCCGACCAAAAAGGCGCTTGACTGTCTTGTTCAGGAGGGTATCCCAAGACAGAACATTTTTCTGACCGGCAACACAGTGGTAGATTCTCTGCTTTTTGCGGTCAAGAAACCCTTTGACCTCAAAAAAGCCGGAGTAGATTTGCCCAAGAACAAAAAGGTGATCCTGGTAACCACCCACAGGAGAGAAAGCTTTGGCGAGCCCATGCGCAGCGTCTGCCAGGCTCTGGCCTTAATTGCCGAAAAACATGCGCAGATCGCAGCTGTGGTGCTGCCGGTCCACAGAAATCCCCGGGTCAGAGAAGTTGTGAGCGAAACGCTTTCAAAAACACCCGGAGTGATCTTGATAGAGCCGATGGACTATATCCCTTTCGTCCATCTGATGAAAGCCTCCCACATTATACTAAGCGACTCTGGAGGAGTTCAGGAAGAAGCGCCTTCGCTCGGCAAGCCCGTCCTTGTTCTGAGAGAGACCACCGAAAGGCCGGAGGCCGTTGAGGCGGGGACCGTGCGGATGGTGGGTACTGACACAGATACGATAGTCAGAGAAACGGAAAAACTTCTTACGGACGAAACAGAATACCAGAAAATGGCAAGGGCAGTAAATCCCTACGGGGACGGACAGGCCGCCGAAAGGATACTGTTTGCCATAATGAGGCGGTTCGGCTACACCGACAGGATGCCGGAAGAATTTGATCCGGCAAGGCATTCGCTCAAACTGAAATGAATTTTCTTAGATACAGAGACCTGGCCTTCAGTATCGCGGGCAGCATAGTGGCCCCGCCGCTGGCAGGGCTTTTGCTGGGCCGCTTTCTTGACGGCAGGTTTGGCAGCTCCCCGGTTTTTACCCTGATACTTGTGCTGCTGGGGATAGCCGCGGGGTTGAGGAGCCTTTTGAGGATCGCGGAAAAGGCGGGCAGGAACTGATGATAGAAATAGGGCATCACAGCGTCTGGCATTTTTTAGGCCTTGATTTTCATGCCGATACAATAATTGCCATGCTGATGGTATCCGCCGTCATAGTTGCGGGCGCAGCGGTGCTAAGGCATTTTCTGCTGAAAAGCTCTCCTAAAGGTCCTACCATGCTTCAGGCCGCGGTCGAGATGGCCATGGAGCCCATAAGCGCGCTTCCCGCAAGCGTTATGGGAAAAAAAGGGGACCAGTACGCGCCCCTAATTTCCACGCTCTTTATCTTTATACTTATTTCCAACTGGTTCGAACTCCTTCCCATAAACGCCGTTTATTCGCTCTTCTTTGATAAATGGGCCGCGCACATCCCGCATGTGACGGCTCCTACCACGGACCTTAATGTGACTGCAGGGCTGGCGCTGGTGGTCTTTTTCTCGACCCACTACATTGGGTTCAAGGAAAAAGGCTTGGCATACATCAAAAAATTCTTCGAACCTTTTTTCTTTTTTCTCCCCATCAATCTCATGGAAGAGGCGGCAAAGCCGTTCTCCCTTGCGATAAGGCTTTTTGGCAATATGTTCGGCAAAGAGACCATACTTATGATACTTATCTCCCTGGTGGTGTTCCCTGTAATATACCCCGTTCCCATCCTTGCCCTGAGTCTGTTCATCGGGTTCATTCAGGCATTTATCTTCGCACTTTTGACTACTTTTTATATCGGAGGGGCGGTTTCGGACGGGCACTAAAAAAACTGATAGAATACAGAAAGGAGGAAGCACCATGAACCAGCCAGTGATAGCGGCGGTCTCTATCTTTTCCGCGGCTTTTGCCCTTGCGATCGCGGCAATAGCCTCGGCCGTTGCCCAGGGCAACGCCACAGGAAAGGCTCTGGAATCCATTGCCAGGCAGCCGGAAGCAAGGGGCCCGATTACGCAGGCGCTCATTGTGGGCCTTGCATTTATTGAATCCCTTACACTGTACGTGCTGCTGATAGCAATAGTGCTGATCTTTGTGAACCCGTTCAAATAGAAACAAGGAAAGCCCCTAACAGGAATGAACAAAAATGCTTGAAATAAACGGCACGATCCTTGCCGTGATCGTCAATTTTTTGCTGCTGGTCTGGATCCTTAAGGCTTTCCTTTTTAAGCCTCTGGAGAACATGGTAAGACAGCGCAGAGATAAGATCGCCTCGCAGATAAAAGAGGCGGAGGGCAGGCTTCTTGAAGCGGGAGACTTAAAAACTTCGTACGAAGGCAGGCTGCGCGGCGCGGACGAGGAGGCGGGGCTGATCATCAAGAAGGCGTCGGAATTTGCGGCCAAAATAAAGACCGACGCTTTTGAGGCCGCCAAACTTGACGCGGCACAGCTAATAAGAAGGGCCAAGGCGGAGGCGCAGGCCGAAAAGGACCAGGCGATAAGGCAGGTAAAGGGGCAGATGGCGCAGCTGATAGTCCTTGCCAGCGAAAAGCTGATCAAGCGGTCAATTTCGGAAAAGGACCACGACGATTCTATAAACGAAGCCATCGAGCGGCTGGGAAAGGCTGACCTTAACTGATATGGCGGATGCGGCAAAAAAATACGCGCGGGCCCTGGCGATGTCCGCGAAAGAGGCGTCGGGTCTGGAGAGGATATCGTCGGATTTTGGGCAGTTCGTCGAGGCCATGAAACGGTCAAAGGATTTCTATTCCATGTTCTTTGCCCCGCAGTTCAGCGCCGAGCAGAAGTCCTCGATCTACAAAAAGATGTTCTCTCCTGCGCTAAGCCCGGGCTTTATCAGATTCCTCGGGCTTATACACAGGAACAAAAGAGAGCGCTGTCTTTTTGACGCGCGCACAGAATTCGAGCGCCTGCGCCGGGCTATCAAAAACGAGGAAATAGCCGTAGTTACTACCGCTGTGCCCCTTAAGCCTTTCCAGCTGGGTCGTTTGTCCGAGGTTCTTTCAAGAAAAACAGGGAAAAAGATCATCATTAAGAACATTGTCGATGCGGCGATCGTATCAGGGGCAAGGATCAAAGTAAGGGATAAAATAATTGATGTAAGTACGGCTGCCAGACTGGCAGGACTCAGAAAGGAGCTTGGCCGGTGCTAAAACCTTCGGAGATCAGCGAAGCGCTGAGAAAAGAGATCGAAGGCTATGAAGGCCTCTCAGAGATCTCGGAACAGGGCTTTGTAGCTTCTGCCGGGGACGGAGTAGCCTCTGTCTACGGCCTTGAGAACGTGATGTCGATGGAACTCCTTGAGTTTTCTTCAGGCCCCATCGGGATCGCCCTTTCGCTTTTGTCCGACAGCGTAGGAGTGATAATACTTAGAGACGCAGAAAAGGTCAAAGAAGGCGACAGCGTGAAAAGGACGGGAAAAGTGGTCTCTGTTCCCGTTGGGGACGCTCTTCTTGGAAGGATAGTAAATCCGCTCGGCGAGCCCGTTGACGACGGCCCCTGCATCCTAACGGAGAAAACACGGCCAATAGAGATCGTGGCCCCATCTGTTATAGACAGGGCTCCCGTCAACAGGCCGCTTCAGACCGGTCTCAAAGCAGTGGATTCCATGATCCCGATAGGCCGCGGGCAGAGGGAGCTGATAATAGGTGACAGGGGGGTCGGCAAGACCGCGATCGCAATAGATACGATACTCAACCAGAAAAAGTCCGGGGTCAGATGTTTTTATGTGGCGATAGGGCAAAAAACCTCTCTTGTGGCAAAGATCTACGAAATACTTAAAAGCCGCGGCGCCATGGAATACACTACCATCGTCTTTGCCTCTCCGACAGACTCTCCCTCGCTGCAGTACATAGCCCCGTACGCGGGCTGCGCGATGGCAGAGGAATACCTCTATAACGGGGGCAATGCCCTGGTCATATACGACGATCTTTCTAAACATGCGGTTTCCTACCGACAGCTTTCACTGCTTTTGAGGAGGCCTCCGGGCAGAGAAGCATATCCGGGAGATATTTTTTATCTGCATTCAAGGCTGCTTGAGAGGGCCTCAAAGCTGAGCGAAGAAAGAGGGGGCGGTTCTCTTACGGCACTGCCTATCGTGGAGACCCAGGCCGGTGATATTTCTTCCTACATCCCCACCAATATCATTTCCATTACCGACGGCCAGATCTATCTGGAGAACGACCTGTTCAACTCCGGGATCCGCCCGGCGGTGAATGTGGGGCTGTCGGTATCCAGAGTGGGAGGCTCGGCGCAGATAAAGGCGATGAAAAAAGTGGCAGGTAGCCTGCGCCTTGATCTTGCTCAGTACAGGGAGCTTGCAGCTTTTGCCCAGTTCACGTCGGACCTTGATAAAAGCTCTCAAAGACAGCTTGAGAGAGGACAGCGGCTTACTGAGGTCCTAAAACAGGACCAGTATGTCCCCATGGATGTCGCGCAGCAGGTCGTTTCCATCTATTGCGGAACAAAGGGGCACCTTGACGATCTCAAGGTTGAGCAGGTCATCGACTTTGAGAGAGGATTGATCGATTTTGTAAAGAGCAATTATTCCGAAGTGACGGATGATATAGAAAAAAAGGAAACTCTTGAGGACTGGGCCGAAAAAAGGCTTGAAGAAGCAGTAGAAAGCTTTAAGAAGCTCTTTTTGTCGGGAAAAGGAAGTAAATGAGCGGCCGCCTGGACTATAAACGCAAGATAAAGGCCGTGGCCAATATAGCCAAGGTCACCAAGGCCATGGAAACGATGGCCTCCATCAAATATCAAAAATCAAGCCGGCTGGCGCTCTCTGCAGCTTCTTATTCGGAAGAGCTTTATTCTTTTGTTTCGCAGCTGGTAGAGTCCCTTTCAAGGCAAACGCGCTCCAGCCTTAAGCTCTGCGAGATCAGGAAAACAGGGATGGTCCTTTTTGTTGTTTTTACCTCTGACAAAGGCATGTGCGGAGCCCTTAACACGGCGCTGCTGCACAAAGTTGAGGAGGCGGCACAGGAAGAAAAAGCAAAAGGAAGAAAGGTCCGGTTCATCACTGTTGGGAAAAAGGGGCTCGAGTTTTTGAAAAGAAGAAGCTTTGATGTCATTTCCGGCCACAACACCGCTCCTTTTTCTAACCGTGACGAGACCGCAAGGGACCTGGTAAGAGAGGCCGCCGCGCTTTATAAAAAGTCTGCGGTGGAAGAAGTCTATCTGTTCTACAATCATTTTGTGTCCGCCTCAAAGGCTCAGATCTCGGCCCTGAGGCTGCTGCCTCTGATATTTGAAGAAGAAAAGCACCTCGACCACATCCCCGTTAAAGAAATGCCGCTGTTCTCGGAAGTTTATCCCAATACGCAGTTCCATCTGCCCCCGTTCGTTTTTGAGCCGGACAGCCGCATTTTTTTGGAAGAGATGCTGATCAGATACCTTGAAACAATGGTCGTGCAGGTGATCCTGGACTCGGACGCAAGCGAGAACGCGGCCAGAATGATAGCCATGCAGCAGGCTACTGAAAATGCCAAAGACATGATAGAGACCCTTACTCTGGCGGGCAACAAAGCAAGACAATCGCAGATAACAGGCGATCTGATAGAAATAACAGGAAGCGCGGAGGCACTTAAATAATGGGTAACGGCAGGATAGTGCAGATAGTGGGCCCGGTGGTGGATGCAAGTTTTGATGCCGCAGAGCTTCCCAGGATAAATGACGCGGTATCTGTCCGCTCAGGGGGCGGCGAAATAATCATGGAAGTTCAGCAATACCTTGGCGACGGCCAGGTAAGGTGCATAGCCATGGGTTCAACGGACGGACTTTCAAGAGGCCTGGAAGTTGTGGATATGAAGGAGCCCATCAGCGTTCCGGTCGGGAAGAATGCCCTTGGAAGAGTGTTCAATATTCTGGGACAGCCGATAGACAACAAAGGAGAGGTTAAGAGCGAAAATAGATATCCCATACACAGGCACAGCCCTTCTGTTACAAAAGTAGAGACCGAGGAAAAAGTTTTTGAGACGGGCATAAAGGTGATAGACCTGCTTGTGCCGTATCCCAAAGGAGGCAAGGTCGGGCTTTTTGGCGGAGCGGGAGTGGGTAAGACCGTTGTCGTGATGGAGCTTATCAGAAATATCGCGACCGAGCACGGAGGGGTATCCATCTTTACCGGAGTGGGGGAAAGGAGCAGGGAAGGCAATGACCTTATCCTTTCCATGCGCCAATCCGGGGTTATTGACAAGACGGTCCTGGTGTTCGGCCAGATGAACGAATCTCCAGGAGCAAGGTTCAGGATTGCCATGTCGGGACTGGCGTTTGCCGAATACTTCAGGGACGAGGGCAAGCAGGATGTTCTGCTTTTTATCGACAATATTTTCAGGTTCGTCCAGGCAGGATCGGAGGTCTCGACCCTTTTGGGAAGAATGCCTTCCGCGGTAGGATACCAGCCGACCCTGTCAACAGAAATGGGGCAGATACAGGAGCGGATAGCTTCAACAAAAGACGGCTCTATCACCTCGGTCCAGGCGATCTATGTCCCGGCGGACGACCTAACAGATCCGGCTCCCGCGACCACATTTTCACATCTTGACTCAACCATTGTTCTTTCCAGGGCCCTTACGGAGCTGGGCATCTATCCCGCTGTAGATCCTCTTCAATCTTCTTCAAGGATAATGGACCCCAAGATAATCGGACAGGACCATTTTGACACGGCCAAAGAAGTGGTCAAGATACTCCAAAGGTACAAAGAACTGCAGGATATCATCGCCATCCTGGGGATAGAAGAGCTTTCTGCGCAGGACAAGCTGATAGTGGCAAGGGCAAGAAGGATCCAGAAATTCCTTTCCCAGCCTTTCTTTGTTGCCGAAGAATTCACCGGTAGAAAGGGCAAATATGTGCCTCTTTCCGAAACGATCAGGGGATTCAAAGAAATTATCGAAGGAAAGCACGACGCTCTCCCGGAGAACAGTTTTTACATGAAAGGAACTATCGACGAGGTCATAAAGGATGCCGATAAAACTAAGGATAATTGAACCCGAGAGGATATTAAAGGAAACGCAGGCCGAAGAGGTCTCCCTTATGACTCAGGAGGGTTCGCTGGGAGTGCTTCCGGGACACATTCCGATGGCGGTCCACCTAAAGCAGGGAGAGGTTTCTTTTGTATCAGGCAAAACAACGGAAAAGGTCGCCATAAAAGGGGGCTTTGCCAGAGTGCTTCCCGACAGCGTTACGGTCTTTACCTATTAACATGAGAAAAATACTTGTCAAAGGCGGCACACCCCTTAACGGCACTGTGGGAATAAGCGGTTCAAAGAACGCTGCGCTGCCGATCCTTGCTTCCACCATCCTGCTTGGCGGCGAGACCACGATATCCAACATACCCCTTCTGCACGATGTCATAACCATGATCAGGGTGTTGCGTGCCCTTGGGATGAGGGTGGAATACAGCGAGCCGGGAAGGGTGCATGTCTGGGTGGGCGGCAAGATCAGACATGTGGCCCCTTACGAACTTGTCACTAAAATGAGGGCCTCTTTTTTTGTCATAGGTCCTATTCTTGCAAAGGAAGGCCTTGCAAAAGTGCCTCTGCCGGGCGGCTGTGCGATCGGTTCCCGGCCGGTAAATTTCTACATTAAAGGCCTTGAGGCGATGGGCGCTGTCATAAGAATGGAGCACGGTTTTGTTATAGCCGAGGCAAAAAAACTAAAAGGAAGCAGCATCTATCTAGATTTCCCGTCGGTAGGAGCTACCGAAAGCCTGATGATGGCCTCTACCCTGGCCGAAGGCACAACAGTAATAGAGAACGCGGCGCAGGAACCCGAAATTAAGGACCTGGCCCGTTTTCTTAACAAATGCGGAGCCGATATCAAGGGTGCCGGAGAGGAAAAAATAACCGTCAAAGGGGTTTTGCAGCTGAAAGCGCAGGATTACAGGATTATCCCTGACAGGATAGAGGCCGGCACCTTTATGGTGGCGGCAGCGATCACAAAAGGTTCGGTCACGGTAAAGGACATTATTCCCGAGGATGTGGCCGTGATAGCGGCAAAACTGGCGGAGACAGGGGCCGAGGTCGAAACAAAAGAGAGCTCTGTCAGGGTTAGCGCAAAAACTTTGCCAAAGGCTGTCAACATAAAAACCCTGCCTTATCCGGGATTTCCTACGGACATGCAGCCGCAGTTTTCCGCGCTGTTGTCCGTTGCCGACGGGGCTTCCGTAATCACAGAAACTATTTTTGAGAACAGGTTCATGCATGTTAACGAACTCAACAGGATGGGAGCGGACATTCAGACCGAAGGCCACAGCATGATAATAAAGGGAGTCCCAAAACTGTCGGGAGCTCCGGTAAGGGCATCGGACCTGCGGGCCGGAGCCGCGCTTGTGCTGGCGGGGCTATCTGCCGAGGGGCAGACGCTTATCGATGACACGGACAGGCATATAGTAAGGGGCTATGAAAGATTTCTGCAAAAACTCAACGGCCTTGGCGCGGATGTTAAAGAAGTTAAATAAACTTGCCGCCTCGGTAGCAAGGGCGGAAAAGTCAAAAGGCAGCATAAGCGTTGTCCTTGTCAGGGACCCCGAGATCAGGAAACTCAACAAGGAATTCAGGAAGATAGACAGGGCCACTGATGTTCTCTCATTTGAAATGGGAGAAGAGGGGCTACTGGGCGAGATAATTATTTCCACTGATTCGGCCTCAAGGAACGCCCGCAGGTTCGGTTCTTCTCTTGATGATGAGCTCAAAAGGCTTGCCATCCACGGGGCGCTGCACCTATCAGGATATGACCATCTGTCAAAATCTGATAGAATGGTAATGAGGGAAAAAGAAGACCGCTATGCCAAGAAAATTTGCTGAGAGCCTGGGATATGCCGGCAGGGGACTGGTCTATGCCTTCCGCACTCAGAGAAACCTAAAGATACATCTTGCCGCAGGAGCGTTTGCCGTTGTCCTGGGGGTACTGCTCCAGATAAGTTTTGTCGAAATGATGATCCTAGTCCTGGTGATCTCTTCGGTGGTGGTGCTCGAGCTGCTTAACACCGCGATGGAAGAGATCGTAAATCTGATGATGCTCACCAGAAAGATCAGGGCCATGGTCGCAAAAGATGTTGCCGCAGGAGCGGTGCTTGTTGCGGCGATAGCCTCCGTTGTGATAGGCTGTTATATCTTTTTGCCCAGGCTAATAGTCCTGGTGTTCAGGAGTTAAAGAGTGCTTAACGAGATCTTGATCCTGGCCTTGTTGGTGGTCTGCTCGGCCTTCTTTTCCATGTCCGAAACGGCGCTGACCTCGGTCAGCAGGATAAAGATAAAAAAGTTCCTGGGCCAGGGTTTTTTCGGCGCAAAAGCCCTCTACGACCTTAGAGAGAACCCGAACAAAATGCTTTCCACCATACTGGTAGGGAACAATCTGGTCAACATGGGGGCGGCCTCCCTGGCCACCTATATCTTCATCAACCTGTTCGAGCGCAGAGGGCTTATGAGCGAAAGTGTTGCGGTGACAGCGGCCGCGCTAACAATGACCTTTCTGGTCCTGATATTTGGAGAGATCACTCCCAAGACCATAGCTATCCGACTGAGCGATCGCATCGCGCTTTTTGTGGCTCCCGTCATCTCATTTTTGTCGCTTATCTTTTATCCCGTGATCTATGTGCTGGACATACTATGCAGGCCCCTGATAAAGCTTTTTGGAGGAGATGCCGTAAGCAAGGTCCCGTTCGTGACAGAAGAGGAGCTTAAGATGCTGCTTTCCGTAGGGCACGAAGAAGGTGTCCTTGAGCAGGAAGAAAAAGAAATGATACACAGCATCTTTGAGTTCGGGGACACTACCGCTAAAGCTGTGATGACCCCGAAGCCGGATATGGTCTGTCTTGAAGTGTCAACTCCTCTAAAAGAAGCTGCCGCAAGGATAATCGAAGCGGGGCACTCCAGGATACCTGTATATGAGGGGACCGTGGATAATATAACGGGGGTGCTTTTTGCCAAAGACCTGATCGGCATCTTTGCCATGGGTAAACAGGCCGATCTTAGAGAACTACTGCGGCCACCGCTGTTCGTTCCGGAATCAAAAAAACTTGATGATCTGCTGCGCCAGATGCAGTCTTGCCACATGCATATTGCTATAATAGTGGATGAGTACGGCGGCACGGCCGGCATAGTGAGCCTTGAGGACCTTATAGAAGAGATAGTGGGCGAGATAAAGGACGAATTTGATATCGAGGAAAAAACGGTCGACATCCTAAGCGACGGCTCGGCGCTAGTGGATGCCAGGCTTTCTGTGGTCGAGGTCAACGAAAAAGTCGGGACAGCGCTCCCCGAAGGCGATTACGATACCGTGGGAGGTTTTGTGGTGTCTCTCCTCGGCAAACTGCCGACAGTGGGGGACATTGCAAGATTCGAGGACCTGAGGATCTATGTTGAAAGAGTCTTTAAAAAGAGGATAACCAGGATAAAGATAGTTCGGCTAAGAGCGTCGGAGACGGAAGGAGACGGAATTGTCGGAGGATAAAAAACCCAAGTATATTTTTATAACCGGCGGAGTTGTTTCGTCCCTTGGCAAGGGGATAGTGGCTTCTTCTATCGGCAGGCTGCTTAAGTCAAGGGGACTGCGGGTCACCGTTCAAAAGCTGGATCCCTACATCAATGTAGATCCGGGGACTATGAACCCCTATCAGCACGGAGAGGTCTTTGTTACCGAGGACGGGGCCGAAACAGACCTTGATCTGGGGCATTACGAGAGGTTCATAGACACCTACCTTGGAAAGGTCAACAACATCACCACCGGAATGGTCTACTGGACCGTTCTTCAGAAGGAAAGAAGAGGCGACTTTTTGGGGGGTACGGTCCAGGTCGTCCCGCACATAACTAACGAAATAAAGGACAGGATCAGGAGGGTCACAAAAGAGGAAGAGTTTGATGTTGTGATCTGCGAGATAGGGGGCACGGTAGGAGACATAGAGAGCCTGCCTTTTCTTGAAGCCGCGAGGCAGTTCTCAAAAGAAGTGGGGCACGCAAATGTAGTCCATATCCATGTCACCCTGGTCCCGTTCCTTGAGACCACCGCGGAGTTCAAGACCAAACCGACCCAGCACAGCGTAAAAGAACTCCGTGGTATCGGGATTCATCCGGAGATCATTGTCTGCCGCTCTACTGAGCCGATAACACAGGAACTTAAAGAAAAGATCGCTCTCTTCTGCGATACGGACAAAGATGCCGTAATAGGTCTTCCGGACGCGTCTTCCATATATGAGGTCCCGCTCTCTCTCCAAAAGGAAAAAGTGGACAACACCCTCATTAAGTATCTGGGCCTTGAATGCGGCGACGGGGACCTGTCCGAATGGAAAAAGATGGTGGAGGTCATAAAGAACCCGGCAAGGTCCGTAAAGGTAGCGCTTGTAGGCAAATATGTAGAACTTAACGATGCTTATCTGAGCGTTGTGGAGGCGCTTAAGCACGGCGGGATCGCTTCGGATGTCAAGGTCGAGCTCATGTGGGTTAATTCCGAAGAAATAGAAAAGGAAGACGATGTTTCCAAGTATTTTGCCGGAGCCTGCGCGATAATCGTGCCGGGAGGGTTCGGCTCAAGGGGAATAGAGGGAAAGATCAAGGCCATCAAATATGCCAGGGAAAACAAGGTCCCGTTCCTGGGCCTCTGCCTCGGTATGCAGTGCGCGGTGATAGAATTTGCCCGCAGCGTTTGCAACATGGCGGATGCCAACAGCTCGGAATTTAATCCCCATACCAAATTTCCTGTGATCGATTACATACCCGACCAGAAAAACGTGAAAGACATGGGCGGGACCATGAGGCTTGGGGCCTATCCGTGCAAGGTGGAGCAGGGGACCAAACTATTCGATTCCTATCAGGAAGAGTGGATCTACGAAAGGCACCGCCACAGGTACGAGGTAAATAACGACCTAAGGGCCGCGCTGGAAGAAAGGGGCCTTAAATGCAGCGGAGTTTACACCGACGCCAATCTTGTCGAGGTCGTGGAGATAGCCGATCATCCTTTCTTTATAGCAGTCCAGTACCACCCGGAATTCAAATCCAGGCCCAACAAGCCCCATCCCCTGTTCCGCGACTTTGTGAAAGCGGCTGTTGTAAGATCAGGCGAGCAGGAAAAACTGTTCTAGAGCCCCTTTCGGGGGTCACTTCCTTCTTTTTACTATTCTGTAAACCTTGTGCGCTCCGGTAGAAGCCATAAGCCCCAGAACAGCGGTAATGACGGCCAGAGGCCATAACGGGAGGCCGGTTTTTGATGTGCTGCCGGATATGATGGCGATCTTGCTTTTTCCTATCACTTTCATGCCAGCCTTGTCCACTATCCTTACCGCATACACTCCGTTGCCCAGTTCATTTCCAAAATCATCCTTACCGTCCCAGGTAACATCATTAAAACCTGCTTTGCCTCCGTTGGACCCCGAGAGGAATTCCCTTTTGAGCACCAGCCTGCCGTTGACCCCGAATATATAAAGCGCCACGGCTGAGTCCTTTTCCAGGTTGTATGTGATCCTTGCACTGCCGGAAGAAGGATCGTAGGGGTTGGGGTGCGCCAGCACAGCCCCTATGATGCCCTGGCTGCCGGTTTCGGAAGCCACTCTCAGGTCAACAAGGCTTGCCTCGAATAATGAGCCTCCAGACCCTGTGGCGGTTATGCTCAGCGTGTGGATCCCTGCTGCAAGAGGCGTTCTGACAGAATAAGAAATGGTAGCCCTGTCTAGAGCCTGTTCGAAAGAATCATAATAGGAGTGAGTCCCGTCGCTGACAAGCGAGCCGTCCAGATAGATCCTTACCGATGAGGCATCCAGCGCTTCCGTTGTTGAGGCTATCCCGGAAAATGCCAGCCTGCTGGAAACGGTGTCGCCGTCCCTAAGCTGTACACCGGCGCTGTAGACCGATATCGGACTTATGGATGTGGTGGACACAACTTTTGAGACCGAAGCAGGGTTCTCTATGCCGTCCCCGTTCCTTGACTTTACCCTGAAACCGTATTCGGTCCCCGGTAAAAGGCCAGAAAAGGTCCAGCTGTCTGCCTTTATCCAGCCGCTGTTAGTGCCGTCCGTCAGATTCTCTATCAGTATTCCGGAACTGCCCAGGGTCAGATTGCTGAAAGTCCCCGCGGCTTTTACTGTTATGCTTGTAGAGGATGTGGTGACCGGCTCAAGGTCGGAAGGAGCTTCTATCCAGGTATATTTTGATGAGGCTTCTGAAGTAAAAGCTCCGTCCCCGTTGTATGCCGTGCATCTGGAAGTGTAGAGAGTATTGGGAAGGAGAGAGGCTTCGACAGTTGTTGATGTTGCTGCCGGGACCCTTAACCTTATTGTTCCGCCGCTGTCAACTATGTAAAAACCGCTCTCATTTGTTGAATTAACCGCCCAGGAATGTGAAAGGGAGGTTGTTGAAGCCGCGGCGCTCAAAAAGGAACTCGGCGCGGGAGGCCCCAGTTCGAACCTGACATAAACAGCATCCGTGCCCCCCGAATTGACAGCGCTGTAAACTCCCGGGGTAACCGGCATGTCGTTAGAGGCGCTGTATCCAGAAATATAGAGCGTGTTGCTCTGTGTAAGAAAGAGATCTTTGAGAGTGTCATCTGATGACCCGCCGAAAAATGTAGAATAGACAAGGTCTGAAGAGCCGTTGCCCGAAGGGTCCAGCCTGATCAGAAGGCCGTCGTAACCTCCCTTGAGTTCCTTTTGGTATGCGTCATCAGTAACCGGAAAATCCGCGGAGGTGGTATAGCCAGCTAAAAAAATGTCTCCGGACCGGGCTGCCGCCATTTTTAGGCTGTTATCGACACCTGATCCTCCTACATAGGTAGAGTAGAGCAGTGCCCCTTCGGGGCTGAATTTTGAAAGGGACCCGTTTAGAAGAGCGGAAGGCCTCGAGGTTTGAAGGGCCCCCCCGGTAACGGGAAAATCAGTCGAGAGAGTTGTGCAGCTTGCGTAAACATTTGATAAAGCATCGACATTGGCCTGCCAGCCTCTGTCTGTGTCGCTGCCGCCGAGAAAGGTGGAAAAGACAAGATCGCTGCCGTCGCTGTTCAATTTAGTTACAAAGGCATCCCTTTCGCCGCCGCCAAATGTTGGCTGGAAACAACCCGAAGTGACAGGGTACTCCGAAGATGTGGTGTCCCCGACAAGGCAGACATTGCCGCTGCTATCCACCTGCATCTGTCTCGTAGTTCCCTTTCCTATGAAAGTGCTGTAAATAAGGTCGCCCGATCCCAGTCCCGAGGGTGATATCTTGGCTGCGAAATTTGAGGTGCCGCCCGGATGAACGGTTTTATATGCATTAGGTGTCGTGGGCATGTCAGAGGAGCAATAACCCGAAAGATAGATGTTGTAAGAATCATCCACACAGGAAGCGTAGGCTACATCGCTGCCTGAGCCGCCAAAATAGGAGCAGTAGAGGACCGAGGTTCCCGTGCTGTTGAGCTTTAGCACAAAGCAGTCGAGCCCTCCCGAAAGCGTGCTGTCATAACAGCCTGGGGTGGCCGGGAGGTTTGATGAGCTGGTATACCCTCCAACATATACGTTCCCCGAACCGTCGCATTTCAAAGCGTTGATAAATTCCATTCCGTTGCCGCCGAAATAGGTAGAGAACTCAAGGCCGGAAGCATCCGGGGACAGTTTGCTGATGACCAGATTCTGGGTGCCGGCGCGGGTGGTCTGATATGCCCCAGGAGTGGACGGGAAGTTGTCCGAGTAAGTTTCGCATCCTATGTAAATATAGCCGGAATTGTCAACAAAGATCTCTTCCCCCTCATCATTGCCCGTTCCTCCGATATAACCGGAAAAGACAAGCGTGGGATCGATTATAAGCGGGTAATTGTTGTCATAGCTGCCGGTCTTGAAGCCGTAAGTGTCATGCGCAAGGAGGACATAATGCGCTTCTACTGTTGCGATCTTTCCGCTTATTATCTGATAAGCATAGGGCTTTGATTCTACCAGCTCTACGGCCCCGGCCTTTACGATGAGGTCTCCGCTCCCGTTTATTGAAAGGAAGTCAGCGCCTGTGTACCTTAATCTAATGTCCGCGGCCTTGCCTTTTCTGCCTATTACGAACTCAGATTTGATGGAGCCGCCCTTTGAACCGTATTTAAGGTCGATGCCGTTGTAAAGGTTTTTCAATATTATCCCTGAGTAAGACGGGACATTTGTCTTGTACCCCTCCTTCTTACTGCCGATAAGATAGTTATAGACGGCTTTTGTCCTGTCCCTGCCCGAGATCTTTGTGCCACTGCCTGCTCCCAGGTATTCCAGCCGCAAAACACTTTTTTCCCTGTTCCCGGGGCCTTTAAGGTTTATAACAGAGCGGTCTTTTCCAAAGTAGATATCGGCTTTTTTTGTTTGAACGTGGTATTTGATATCTGCAGGACCTGCCTGGCCCCTGTTCTCCACAAAATAGAGCGGCGGTTTTTTGTGAAAGGGTATGGAGGCGCCGCTGTTTTTGTCTTTAGGCACTGTCAACAATAGGACCGCGGCGGCAAATAGAACCGCCCAAAAAAAGCCCCAGACCAGTTTCTTTTTCACGAAACCATTATCACGCAGGTATGGAGCAAGTGTCAAGACTGAAAAAACACAAGTCATTCTATCCTGATAACAATATCCGTGTCGGGAACTGCAAGAGAGACCGATATGGTCCTTGATGAGGCCTCGACTTTAAAGCAGAGCCCTTTATAGACCATCGAAAAATCAGAAGTTATTTTTAACGAAGCAACTTCGCTCCCGTTGATCTTTGCTCCAAATTCACTTAACGAAAATCCCTTTAGGATATCTTGTATCCTCTGGCACTGTTTTCCTGATAAAGAGACCATTTGCACATTGTCCGGCGCCTCAAGCCCGTTCTGCCTGCTGATCTCCCATATTGATGAAAGAAGCACGAAGAACACATAGAGCTCCCTTGCAGAAAACCCGGAAAGAAGGTCATAGCCGTTGAGTAATTTGACGCTTGAAAGGAATTCGTTGAAATAGGCATCCGCCATTCTGGAGCTTGTGCTTACATCGGGCAGGAAGTCAGGGGCCCTGAATCCTCTTGCTATACCTGTTATGAACGTGTCAAAATCGAGGGAAGTCTTCATTTCGGGGACAAACTCTTCCGTTGAATTAACAAAGCCCGCAAAGTCCAAAAGATGGGATCCCGTTCTGACATGCCGGTCCATTTCGTCCATAAGTCTGCCTCGGTCATTGTCGGAATAGCCCGGTTTTGTGCGGAGCACAAGATCGCACATAACACAAAACCTCAATTCATTTGAAAAGGCTTTTATGGGGCTCTCAAATAATCCTGCGCTGTCCCTCATGCCCGGAAAGTGTGCCAGTGTAAACAGGTTTTTAAACAGCCTTGCCGCTGTGCGGGTCTCGCCTTCTGTCAGTCCCCTGGCAAGACCTTCTGTCCTGTTCCCGGGGTAATCGGCAAGAGGAAAACTCTCTGCCAGAGCGGGAGGGTATTTGCCGGCATAAAGCCAGCTTTTTAGCGCTGACTGCCAGGTCTGGCGCGGGGTCCCGAACAGGTAATACTGTACGATAGAGATGCCCCTTGCCTGCGCGGCCAGAGTATTCCTCCCGCATGCTTCCAGGTCCAGGTCGGGATCATTTTTCAAATACCTTACCAGATCAGGGTCGCCTGATTCCATGCCTTCGGCTATCCGGTATAGTCCGCTGGCTTTCATATCGTCAAGAAGCTGTTCATCAAACCTGTCCGCTCTTGTTTCACAGGCCCATTCAAATTCCATCCCGGATCGCCTCATTTCCAGAAGCCCGGCGGCTAGAGCCCGAGCCCTATTAAGGTCGGCAGTGAATATCTCGTCCCTGAAAATGTAATTATTGACGCCTTCTTCATATAATGCTTTCATTTCCGAAAGGACATTTTCCGGGCTCCTGAACCGGATCTTTTTTGCATAGACCGCCGGATTGGCGCAATAGATGCAGTTATAAATACAGCCTCTTGAGCCGGTAATGTATGCTGTTTTGCGTCCCCCCAGCATTTCTTCCGGATAGCCGCCGAACAAAAAACTGTCAAAACCCGTTTGAACGAACGGGTAGTCGTTAAGATCGACAAGGGGAACATGTGGCGGCATTTCAACTGCTTTACCTTTGCCGTCCCTATAGGTGTGTCCGTTTATTTCAGCAAGATGCGGGAGGAACCCCTCAAACCCTTCATACCTGAGGAGCGAGGCTATTTCTACGAGAGTTTCTTCTCCTTCATTTCTTACGACCGTGTGGAAGTTGGACTGTTTTATAACCTCTCTGGAAAGAGGGGATGCGTGCCAGCCTCCGGTTATGCGCAGGGAAAATGGCGACACTTCTTCGGCCACGCGGGCGATGGCAAGGCTGTCCCTGTAAGTGCTGGTGAACGAAGTTATTCCAATTAGCAAAGGCGCTGTGTCGCCCAGGTAATTTCGCAGAGAAAAATCTTTGGGGGCAATGCTCATATCTACCACGGAAACATTAAAAGGTCCGGCAGGGACCCGCTCCCTTAAAGGGTGTGTAAAATTGGGCCGGCATTGTTCCATGAATGCCGGGCTCTTAAGTGCGGCAGCAAGAAAGCCCAGTCCGCTGTATTTTACGGGCCTGGGATATCCGGGCATTATCAAGACCGCATCTATGGCAGGCATAACGATTATTTATCGACAGTCCGCAGCATCGATTTCAAATGAAATCCTTCCCTGAAGTTGACGAAAAATAATCAGATGACAAAAACAGTATTTTCCAATATATCACAACTCTCAGGGATGATAGGAAGAGGGGCTGTGACCAGCCGCCTGGCCGTGCGTGCTCATCTTGAACAGATACTGCGTAATCCGCAGTTGAACGCTCTGGCCGCCCTTAATGGAGATGGCGCGATAGAAAGCGCCGGTCTTCTTGATGCAGAGCTGAAAAACGGTCGTTGGCGGGGGCCTCTGCACGGCGTGCCGTTAACGGTAAAGGATTTTTATAATACCGCCGGTATTCCAACAAAATGCGGAAGCCGCAGATTGGCGGATAATGTTCCCGCAAACGATGCTTATGCCGTGCAGCGGTTAATCGAGGCCGGAGCGGTGATACTGGGGAAAACCGCACTCTGTCCTTTTGGCCGGACATATGATTCATATGATGAGAATACCGGGCACCCCAATAATCCCTGGGACATCAAATGTACTACGGGAGGCTCTTCGGGAGGATCTGCCGCTGCCGTGGCGGCAGGACTGTCCATGGGGGACCTGGCCGCGGATTGCGGAGGCTCGGGCAGGCTGCCTCCTCATTTTACGGGTGTTTGCGGGATAAAGCCCACCGGAGGGCTCATATCTTTGGCCGGGATACGGGATTCTATTAGGCCTGTAGCAAGGCCTCAAGAATGGAATTTTTTCGGCAAATGGGCCGCGGTAAGCCCTATTGCAAGGACGGTGGATGACCTGCGGATTTTGTTAAGGGCGCTTGTTAGCGCAACCGAAGAAGAAACCGGCGGTAAAGAGCTGAAAGAAATGAGATTGGCGTATTCTAGCTCCCTGGGAGATGTTCCGGTAAGCCGGGATACCAGCGTTCAGTTTGAAAGGCTTATCGGAAGCCTGGAAAGCGCCGGAGCGGTAGTGGATGAATTGCCGCAGTCTAGGCTTGGCATAGAAGAAGCGCAGGAAGCTGCCTGCAGCCTTCTTGCGGGATATATGTCTTATTCTGCGGACCCCTTCACAAGATACGTTAGACAAAGCCTGCTTCCGCTTTTGCCTGTTCCGGGGGGAGCGGGAAGGGGGATAAGGCAGGGATTATTCAAGGGAACTTCGATTTCTGCCGAAAAAAAAGGATTTGAAAGCCTGATGGAAAAGAGGGAAAACTTTATTGCCTCTTTGGATTCTCTTCTTGTTGAATATGATGCCTGGTTGACCCCGGTATTTCCCGTTGAGGCTTTTGCTCATATGCCAAGGATGAAGCACGGGGCCTGGAATGACCCTTTTAGTCCAAGGATAGACATTGACGGCACAATGGTCAGCTGGCTGGTCGCAGCGCTGGCTTACAACATCCTTTTCAATTTTAGCGGTCATCCCGCGGTTTCTCTGCCGGCAATGTCTTCTTCCAGCGGGCTTCCGATGGGTGTTCAGGTAATAGGGGCAAGAGGAGGGGACTTTGCTCTGCTGCAGGTGTGTGAAGAGATAGAGCAGGCAGCGGGAGGCTTTAGAAGGCCGCCGGGATATTGATTTCCATTTGGCCGCCACGCGTTATATAATAACGAATGGAGGAGTGGCCGAGTGGTTGAAGGCGGTCGCCTCGAAAGCGACTATACCTTAACGGGTATCGGGGGTTCGAATCCTCTCTCCTCCGTTTAAGTCTTGAGCGGCTCATTTCAGGCAAGAAAAAGCAGGGTTTATTCGTACCGCAGAGCTATGACGGGCAGGAGGTTTGAAGCCCTCCAGGCCGGCCACAGACTGAAGATGAGTCCTGTTAGCACCGAGAACACAAAGGCAAGAAGAACGGAGTCCATCGAAATAAATATAGTCCAGCCCAGAAAATAGGCGACAAGCCACGAGATGCCGGCTCCGAAGGCTATCCCAAGCAGTCCTCCTATAAGGCAGATGAGTATGCCTTCCACAAGAAATTGAAGCATTATGTCGGTGTTCTGAGCTCCGAGCGCCTTTCTTAGCCCTATCTCTCTTGTGCGTTCCATGACCATGACCAGCATGATGTTCATTATCCCTATGCCGCCAACCAGAAGGCTTACCGCGGCTATTGCTCCCAAAAGCAGCGCAAAAGTGCGTATCATTTCGCTGGCTGCTTTTTGGATGTCCGCCATATTGCGTACCTCTATCTGATCGGACTGGCTTTCCTGAAGGCGGTGGTTCTTAACTATAAGGGCCGTGATCTCTTCCTGGGCTTCGGGAATAAGCCCCGCGTCCCTAACCTGGACATCAAAGTAATCTATGTAATCGGTTCCTAACACTCTATACATGGCTGTGGTTACCGGGACAACTATCTGGTCATCAGAATTCCTAAACCCTGCAACTCCTTTTTCCGGAAGGATGCCTACCACTTCAAAATTTATGCGGTTGATCCTAATGTATTTGCCCACAGGGTCTTCCTGCGGGAAAAGTTCTGACGCCACGGTTTTGCCTATCACGGCAACCTTGGCCCTGCTGGCAATCTCGTTCTGGGTAAAAAACCTTCCAGAGGCTGGAAAGGAATCCCTGACCTGCTGATAGTCGGTGTTGGTGCCGGTAAGCGAAGTTCTCCAGTTCCTGGCCGAGTGGACGGCCTGGACCCTGCCCGTTGCGTAGGGAACCGCCCTTGCAACGGAAGATATTCTCTGGAGCCCGGAAAGGTCCTCAAATCTGAACCTGGTTACAGAATCGGTGCCTGCCGAGATCCCTCCTGACCGGAATGATGTTCGCACCATAAGGACATTCTTGCCAAGGGAGGCAAGACTTTTTTCTACCTGTTTTTGCGCGCCGAGCCCTATGGCGAGCATTGCTATTACGGCCGCAACTCCTATCAGGATGCCTAGGATAGAAAGGAAGGTCCTGAGTTTATTGGTCTTGAAAATGGACAGGGCCTCCAGAACATAGTCTTTTACCGATTCAAAACTGATTATGCGTCCTCTTTTGAGCTTTGAGGTAATGTTAGCCGGGGAGGCTGCATCAGAAGCCTGCTGGCGGCCTTTTTTTTCATCTTTTATTATTTTTCCGTCCTTGAGAACTATAACCCTGCTTACCTTTTCTGTCAGTTCCGGGTTATGGGTTATCATGAGGATGGTGTTGCCTTCCCGGTTGAGCTCGCCCAGAAGTTCCATTATCTCTTCGGTTGACTTTGAGTCAAGGTTCCCTGTAGGTTCATCGGCCAGTATAACAAGAGGCTTGTTGGCCAGGGCTCTTGCAATGGCCGCTCTCTGCTGCTGCCCGCCGGAAAGTTCCGTAGGAAGGTGATGAAGCCTGTCCGACATTCCTATTCTCGCAAGTATCTCCTTTACCTTTTTTTCGTCCGCGGCGGATTTGTTTTGAGCATAGATAAAAGGAAGCATAACATTGGTCAGAACATTGAGGCGGGGGAGGAGGTTGAACATTTGGAAGATAAACCCGAAAAACTTGTTGCGCAGCAAAGCCGCTTCCTTTTCGGAAAGCTTTGAGACTTCGGAACCGGCCAGCTTGTAAGAACCTGTGTCCGAGCGGTCAAGAAGCCCTAAAATGGCAAGCAGTGTTGATTTTCCGGAGCCGGAGGCGCCCATTACGGCGACGAACTCCCCGGGTTCTATATTCAGGTCTACATTGTCAAGGGCAACCACTTTGGGAGCGTTGCCTATGCAGTAGGTTTTGGAGATCCCTCTTAGTTCAATTAGCGCCATTGTCTGTTTAATTCTGCTTGCTGAACGGGTTTACAGCCCCGGGCCTGCGTCCAGAGGGGGCCATCAGCTGCTGTGCTGTTTTTGCGTCCGGTATGATGACGGTATCGCCTTCAGACAGTCCCGAAACTACCTCAACGCTTCCGGAGCTTTCTATGCCCGTTTGTATCTGTATGCTTTTTAATTCGTTATCCGTTTTGTTCTTGATAAAAGCATAGGAATTTTTCCCCCTGGTCTTTATGGCTTCCGACGGAAGGAGTAGAGCGTCCTGTCTGCTTTTTATCATAAAATTGACCGAGGCGCTCATCCCGGCCCTAAAGAAAGAGGGGACATGGCTTGGCAGCACATCAACCTCGTAGATATTCACATTGTTGATGGTCTTTGATTCGTAGGCTATATGTTCTACGGCTCCGGGAACTTTTTCTTCCGGGTAGGAGTCAAGGATTATACTGACCTGCTGGCCCTTTATGATCCTGCCTATGTCCGTTTCATCCACTTGTGCTTTTACGATGAGCTTGTCGGCCATCACAAGTATCGGGTCGCTTACATTGACCGACTGGCCTGATTCAACTGGTCTTTGTATAATAAAGCCGTTGATAGGGCAGATGACCGGCGTGGCCTTGTAGACATCCTCCCATTTTGAAACCTCTTCCTGACCCTTTGCTGCTGCCGCATCCA
>CAYUCV010000013.1:2243-9088 GCA_964443545.1 uncultured bacterium | reverse complement strand
GTCAGGATAAACAGTACAAATATGACCCTAAAAAGTTTCATTCTATATAACCTCCGTATGAATTGTACCAGGCCGCTTCAGAAAGAAGGGCGGACCTCTTGGCGCTTAACAGGCTCTTTCCCGCGTTGATATAGGAATTCTCTATCCTGTCCCAGTCGTCGTAGGACATAAGGCCGTTCATATATTTGGCCCTGGCTATCATCGCCCTCTCTGCCGCGGTCTTTAAGAAGAACTGAGCTACTTCGAGCGCCTCCAATTTGTTCTCCAAGTCTATATAAGCGGCCTCTACTGAGTACCTTAGCTGCTTTTTTGTGTTCTCAAAGTCTTGCCTTGCTTTTTCCAGAGCGTTCCTTTTTATGAAAACATCCGCGATGTTGGTGCCTCCGGGAAAGAACGGATACGAAAGGTTTATGGACCACGACCTCGACTGTGCAAGCGAACTCCAGCTGCTGCCGCTGTTCCTGATGCTGCCTGTCAGCGAAACGGCAGGTAAAAAACCCGAGATGACCGCCTGGGAGTCGATAAGAGCGCTTTCCAAAGTATACTGGGCCATCAGATAAGAAGGGGCGGTTTCTATCAGCCGGTCAAAATCGGGGCGGACTTTTTTTGAAACATTTTCGTCAAGTTTAGCTTCTGCGATGCTTTTGCCGATAACCTGCGACAGTTTGATCTGCGCCAGGGCATGGGACCTTTTTGAAGCCTCAAGGATATACTGCGCGTCCAGCTTGTCAGCCTGTGTCAGCATCAGGTTGCCCTTGTCCTCGCGGCCGCTTTCGTACCGCAGCTGGACCAGGTCGTTATTGTCTTTTCTGCGCTTAAGGATCTGTTGCTGAAGTGAGATGTTCTCCTTTGAGATCTGCATGTCCACAAAGGCACTTCTTGCGTCATAGAGAGAGTCCGAAAGGGTCTTATTGAACGAGGATTCATAATACTTAAGCTGAGCAAAGGCTTTTCTTGAAGTGTTAAGGTTGGAGAACCCGCTGAAGAGGCTCTGGGTGGCGTTTAAGCCGTAGGAGTCTGAAGCGGTCCTGGGCGAAGTGTCGGAGGCGCTCTCGCCCAGTGAGATCGAGCCGGACAACTGCGGAAGGAACGAGCCCAGGGTCCTGTAATAGGACCAACGGCCCGTTTCCATCTGCTTTTGCGAACTCAATATGCTGTTGTTATTAACCCTGCAAAGTGCGGCAACCTCTTTCCAGGTCTCTGAGTAAAGTGCCGGCTGCAAGCAAAGCAGTAGCGCTGCCGCCAGAATAGGAAGATGTTTTTTCATCTTTGCCAATTATATCATCTTCCTTTTTTGCGGTCCCATTTTTTGGCTTTTTCGCGGCCCTGCTTCATCAGATCTTCAAGTTTTGCCTTCTGTTCTTTTGTCAGGTCTTTGCGCAGTGCGATCATCTGGTCCATTCTCTTTAATCTGATCTGGTCCTCATTTTTGCTTATTTGCTGAAGATAGCTGTACAACTGGTCCCTGTTCGGAGAATCCTTTGTCAGTTCCTTATTCATCTTTTCGAACAGGTCCTTGTTCTTGGCCCTTATGGCTTTTGCCTCTTCTTCCAGTGTTTTTGCCATGGTCAGATACTTATCTTTTTGCTCCTGGCTTAGGCCAAGTTCGGATACAATCCTTCCCATCATCCTTTCCCCGGGGTCTCCCGGGTGTTTTCCGGGCCCTTTGCCGAAAGCAAAAGAGCCTCCTGACAGACAAAGTGCAAGCACAACGGACATTGCGGCAGCGATCATCCGGTTCTTCATTTTTTTCTCCCTTCCAGAGTGTTTGACAGGCATACTGCCAAAAAAGTTCCGGTCATTGCGAAAAAATGTAATCAAAAACTGGCTGAGACGACCTTTCAAACGGCATAAATATATATGAGCCGGGGGACGCTGCCTCCTTTTTGTTCAAGACGGCAAAGTTAAGATAAGCGCTGAAAGCTATAAATAGGAGAGCGGCCATCCCGGCAGACAGCCAGGCCGTAAGGTGGGAATGGCGGTGAAGAACAGCGTTCAGGCGTGTGCGCATCTTTGGGTCGTCAAAACCCGTCCTAACACCTTTGAGTCTTGAGATATACTCCTCATAGTTCTTATAGGCCGCCATCTTTTATCACTTCCTTTCTTATTATTTCTCTTGCCCGGAAGAGATTTGATTTTACCGTTCCCAGGGCAAGCCCCATGATCTCGGCTATTTCTTCAAGTTTTTTCTCTTCAACATCCGACAGCAAAAGTATCATCCTCTGTTTAGGGTTCAGCTTCTTTAACGGCAGGAGCTCTTCAAGGCCGCTGGCTTCCTGTTCCTTTTCTGCTTCAACATGTCTTTCCAGGTGGAGCAGATCGATAATGGCCCTGTATCTATTCTTTTTGTTGACAAAATTGATGGAGGTGTTGGATGCCACTCTGTATATCCAGGTCGCAAGGGATGAATCTGCCCGAAAACCCTTTAGTCCCTTATGTATGTTAAGGAACACTTCCTGGAACAGGTCCTCCCGGTCCTGGACAGTAAATACGAACCTGGAGATAAGGTTCCAGACATTTGATCTGTTTTCGGAGTATACTCGATTGAAATCGGCTTGTTCCATGATTTACCCGCTACAACAATGTAGACAGATCATAAGGCCGGTTGGTTCCATGAGAAATTAAGCCGTAAGGCAGTTACGGGACAGTGACAGAGACTTCTTTTGTGGCCGTTGCGGAAAGGGACCCTCCATTGGATGCCTCTACAGTCAGCGTGTAGTTGCCTGCCGTCAATGCGGACCATTGGGCTGTATTGCTTGACGAACTCGTGTAGCCGCCTCCTGATGAGGTCCATCTGTAAAATATTTCAAGATCATCAGGGTCTGTGGCGTTGCAAGTGACAGTAATGGGGCTCCCCGCGGTTGTCGTGTTCGGCCCTGTGAATGAGGAGATGACAGGCTGTCCGGGCACTACCGCCACTATATTGAGCGTGCCAGCAGCGGTGGCGCTTTTTGTATTTACAACTTCGCAGGTTATTATTGTTGTCCTGGCAGTTGCCGGAGCCTGCCAGGTAACGGTAGTCCCCAGGTTGCTTAGCAGTGTGCCGGCGCTGGCCGACCAGGAATAAGAAAGCGCGTACCCGTTGGGATCGGTGGCTTCACAGGTAAGAGTAGTTGTCTTGTTTATTGCAACAGTGGTTTTTACTGAAGAGATCCTGGTTATTATAGGATCCGAAGGATCAGAACATACTATCTGGATAGTGCTGGAGGTTGAGGTCGAGCCGTCGCTTATTACGACGGTTATATTGTATGTGCCGGCCACCGACGGTGCCGTCCAGGTGACGATCCTGCCGCTGGTGCTGGAAAGCGAACCCCCGCCGGCTACCCAAGTATATATTAGATCGGAAGTATAAGGGGAAGTTGCCTCGCAGGAGATAACCGACGAGCCGCCTGTCAGGACCGTTGTCGGGTTTGCGGTAATTGTGGATACTATAGGGGAGGTCTTGTCCGTTACATATACCGTGACCGTGTTAGACACCGATTGCGAGCCGTCGCTGACGATAACTACGATAGTGTAAGAGCCTTTTGTAGAAGGCGCCGTCCAGTAAACCGTATTGCCGGAGGTGCTGGAAAGGGTGCCGTGCTCCGCGCTCCAAGTGTATGTCAGGTTAGCGGAAGAAGACGAAGTGGCCTCGCAGGAAATCATTGTAGTGCCTTCCACAGGGATGGCAGCTGGATCGGCCACAAGCCGGGTTATGATTGGAGGCAGCGCCCCGCAGCCGGGAAAAAGAGCAAAAGGCGCTATCATAAGGGCAACCAACATCAATAGGCCTGCCAGGCTCTTGATGAATTTCATCGTTAAAATATTCTATACTACAGCAACTGCTATTGCAAGCCGTTTTTACTGCAGGGAAAGGAGTAATTTAGAGATCCTGCCGAATGCCTCTTTGATCTTTTCTTCGGCTATCCTGCCGTCTGCTACGGCAGTAATAATTGTCTTCTTTGCCTTATCTGCTATGTCCGGGTCATAGTTGTGATAATTGGCAAAAAGAAGGATATCAGAGCCGCTGTTGACGGCGGCCACCGCCGTATCGGTAAGTCCGTAGGGGCCGCTTATTGCTTTCATCTGAAGGTCGTCCGTGATAACAACGCCGTTATACTTTAACTCTTCCCGCAGAATACCCTGTACAGTTGCCTTTGAAAGAGAAGCGGGATAGGTCGTATCTATACCGGAATTGAACAAATGCCCAGTCATTACAAGCTTGGCCAGGCCTCTTTCTATGAAATAGGAATACGGCTCCAGTTCTTTTCTGCTCCAGGTCTTTGTTGTATCGGTGATGCCCAGGTGGGAATCATCTCCGGCGCTGCCGTGACCCGGAAAGTGTTTTAGACAGGTAAGTATGCCGTGTTTTTTATGTGCAAGGATGAACTGTTCCGCGTATTCTTTGACCGTTGCCGGGTCTGACGAAAAGCTTCTTTCCAATTTACCGATAGCCGGAGAATCAGTATGGATATCGAGATCAACGACAGGGGCAAGGTTCAGATTTATTCCGCAGTACATTAGCTTTGCCGCCATGCGCAGATAGTATGCATAAGCTTCTTCGGTAGTTCTTGAAGATGCCATCTCCTTTGCCGAAGGAAAATCTTCAAAACCTTTTGAGGCCTTAAGCCTTGCGACTTTGCCTCCTTCCTGGTCAATAGCGATCAAAACCGGACTGTTTCCCGCGGCTTTTTTAATGTCGGATGTCAGCTTTATCACCTGAGGAAGAGACTCCACATTATACCCGAGTATCAAAACACCTCCGACCTTTCCGTCCCTGATCTGTTCTTTAAGTTCCTGTGGGACCTCATACCCCCTGAAGCCGGTCATTATCATCTTGCCTATCATTTTTTCAAGGGGAGGCTCATTAAGGGCAGAAAAGGATGCGGCTTGCAGAGCCGCGCATATCAAGAACGCCGTTATTGACTTTTTCAATCCCATTTTTTCATTATACATCAGGGGTTATGTTATAATTTGAAAGAAGTTGAGACGGAAGGGTGGCGGGTCAGTATTGAGCCATAGTGTGAGTAGTTAGTCTTGAGCGGCTCAATACTCAAGTCTCACACTCAAACTCACACCGGAAAAATATGTTTGATTTTGAAAAGCTAATCGTATATCAGAAGGCCAAAGAAGCAAGAAAACAGCTTTATTCAAAGCTCCAGGACAAACATGGGATAGACAAGAGCCTTTCTGATCAGCTCAGAAGGTCTGTTCTTAGCATAATATTGAATATCGCCGAAGGAACCGGAAAGGCCACAAAAGCGGACAAGAAGAACTTCTTTACTATCGCACGAGGATCAGTTTATGAAACTGTCGCAATTATAGATATTTTGAGAGATGATCATGTGGTTAGTGATAAGGACCACGAAAGTCTGTATGTGATCTTCGAAGAAATATCTAAAATGCTTTTTGGGCTGATAGATTCGCTGTAATCCGCTATAATTGATTAGTGATGGTTTGAGTCCCGGGTCAGTATTGAGCCGTAGTGTGAGTAGCCAGTAATGAGCGCTCAATACTCAAGACTCAAACTCACACTCAATACTGTTCCGGAAGGGTGGCCGAGCGGTTGAAGGCGCACGCTTGGAAAGCGTGTTTACGTTAACGCGTAACGCGAGTTCGAATCTCGCCCCTTCCGATGACCTTACAACCAATGAAAAGAATCGTAGTCGTAAACGATAAGATGCAGCAAGGCTACAGGTATCAGTTGACCGCTCCCGCCGGAAAGAGCTTTGATCCCCGTTTTAAACCAGACCTTACACCAAAACAGATGCTGGAGCTGGGTGTCTTTGGCGGAAAATATATGATGGACTGCAAAAAAGAATTCCCTTCCTCCTGGTTCAAAAAAGCAAAACTCTGCCCCGAAAGGCACGATCCCAAGTTGAATCACTTTGGAATTAACGCCAGCCAGCCGCTTTCGGTCTGGAGAAGAAAAGGCTGGATCAACGGGCAGGACCCCAGGGGCTGGTTCCAGTGGTACTGCCGCTACTATATGGGGCGAAGGCTCCCGCTCGAAGACGACAGGCAGATAAAAAGATGGCTGGCCGTAAAAAGGCATGTGAGCCAGATAATCAAGAACTGCGCAGGAGGGGATCTCTCCTGCCGGCCAAAGCAAAGACAGGCCGTGCTTCACTGGGCCTACGACAGCAGGAAGTTATGAGCCGGTATTCAGGATTAAGAAAAGACCTCAGCCGGCGCTCCGATCCCAAAAGAGCGGCAGTTCTTCAGCGTTTCTTCAAAACCGGACCCGGAGAGTACGCCGAAGGGGACAGGTTTTTGGGGATCACCCTGCCGGTGATGCGGTCAACTGTAAAGAGTCATTTAACCCTTCCTCTTTCCCAGGCTAAGAGGCTGCTTTGCTCCAAATATCACGAAGAGCGCATGGCGGCCCTTCTTATACTGGTGTCGCAATTCAAGAAGGGCGATGAGGCGCTCAGGAAGAAGATATTCAGCCTATATACTTCGAACACCGGATACATAAATAACTGGGACCTTATCGACCTTACGGCCCCGCATATTGTCGGTGCATATCTTAAGGATAAGCCCAAAGACCTTCTTTATGAGTTCGCAAGATCAAAAGACCTGTGGAAGAAAAGGATCTCTATCCTTGCCACTTTTGCCTATATCTACAAAGGAGAAGCCAAAGAGACCTTAAAGATCTCGCGCATTCTCCTAAATGATGAACACGACCTTATCCATAAAGCAGTAGGCTGGATGCTGCGGGAAGTAGGAAAAAGATGTTCTCAAAAGACCGAAGAAGAATTCCTGAAAAAATATTACAAAAAGATGCCCAGAACGATGCTGCGCTACGCTATCGAAAGATTTCCTGAAAAACTCCGGCAAAAATACCTCAAAGGACTGATATAATA
>CAYUCV010000013.1:0-2143 GCA_964443545.1 uncultured bacterium | reverse complement strand
TCCAATTCCACGATAATCTTTAAGATGGGACACCATAGCGTAGCCGAACACGCGGTCTTTAATTTTGATCTGATCGGCCTCTCCCGTCTTGCGGTTGAATTCATCGAACACTTCAGGCTCTGCTCCTTTACCGAAAAGTCCCAGCGCTATATTACGCTCGGGGACGATCATGTGATACCAAAAGAAATACGCGGGAGCGAAATACGGTCGAAATACATAGAAATTCTCAAAGAGCAGAACGGACTGTACCACAGGCTCAATGAAAAACTCCGGAAATATGTCTTTGAAAAGCACAAGGGCCTTGCCGCCGACCCAAAGAACAGGAACCTTTTGGAAGGCTGGGCAAAGGAGGATGCAAGGTACATAACTTCCCTTGCGACAGAAGCCCAGCTGGGGCTGACGATAAACGCGCGCAACCTGGAATTGTTCCTGAGACGGGCAAAATCGCAAAAACTGGCCGAAATAAAGGAACTCGCGGAGCAGATGTATGCTCTTGTGGAGAAGATAGCGCCGTCCATAATCTTGTTCACTAAGGCAAATGATTATGATGCTAAAACATACGATGAGATAAAATCCAAAATCCTAAATCCTAAATCCAAAACAAATCCAAATCCCAAAATCACAAATGAAGTCATCTTGGTTGAGCATACAAAAGATGCGGATGATATCTTGGTTTCATCGCTGCTGTACGCTGTATCCAAAGAGCCGTATGACAGTTGTATGGCTGCGGTGAAGAAGATGTCTTTTGAGGAGAAAAAGGAACTGGTAAAAGCCTCCTGCAGGCACATGGAATTGTATGATACAGCGCTCCGTGAATATGAAAATGTCAATTTTACCTTTGATGTCATATTGTCTTCTTCTTGTTTTGCGCAGCTTAAACGCCACAGAATGGCCACAATTATCGCAAAAGACTACGACACAGAGCTTGGAGTGACGGTTCCTCCGTCCATCAAAGAGATCGGCATGGAAAAAGAATTTCTCGAAGTAGTTAAGAAGACAGAAGATGTCTACAACAGTATTTCCATGAATTTCAACCGTATTTCTGCCGGTTATGTTCTAACCAATGCGCACAGAAGAAGGGTCCTTTTTTCCTGCAATGCCAGGGAGCTTTACCATGTTTCAAGATTGAGGGAAGACGCCCACGCGCAGTGGGACATACAAAACCTTTCAAGGCTTATGTCGCAGGAGGCCAAAAAAGCTGCTCCTCTTACCTGCCTTTTTTTGGGAGGCAAGGACGCCTATTCCGAGATCCGCAAAAATAATTTTGCCTCTTGAGCCGGACCTCTTGACCTGTTTGCTATAATAAAAATGTGCGAAGAATAATCTCTTTAATAATAATTTTTGTGCTGGTTTCCGGCGCTGCTTTTGGACAGGGCCGTTTTGCGGGACTGGAAAAAGAGCTCAAAATGATCGCGGAGAAGAATTACGGCTCAAGGACGGTAAGGGGATACCGCATAGGAATTGCCTTTGAGGATATCAGGACAGGCCGGAGGATAAGCGTTAACGGAAGTGTGGTATTTCCCGCCGCCTCAATAATAAAGCTTCCGGTTATGGCGGCCATCTATTCGCTGGCGGACAGAGGCTTGCTGGACCTCGAAAAAAAGGTAAGGTTCACGAACAGGGATAAACTTCCGGGAGCCGGGGTCCTGCAGTGGCTTCAGCCAAATACCTACAGGCTCTGGAACCTGTGCAGGCTGATGATATCACTTTCGGATAACAGCGCTACCAGGCTTTGCGTCAACACCGCCGGCAAAAAGGCAATTAATAGATATTGTGCTGCCATAGGGCTTACCTCCACCCGCCTGCTTGATGAGACTGCCTTAGCAGAGGCTCCCGGGACCGGGATAAACACCACTACACCAATGGATACGGTCAAGCTGCTTTCAAGGATACAGAAGGGCAGGGGGTTTTCTAAAGCTTCAAGAAAACAGATGCTCTCCTTTATGCTGGACCAGAAATACAGATTCGGCATACCCAAAATGCTGCCCAGGGGAGTTAAATGTGTCAACAAGACGGGGAACCTCGAAAGGGTCCTTCACGATTCGGCTATCGTTTACACGCCGCGCGGCTCATATGCCATAGCTGTGTTCACAAAAGGCTTCAAAAAGGACCGCGACGCGCGGCTTGTCATAAACGAGGTCTC